>JALOSO010000153.1 GCA_025458385.1 Paracoccaceae bacterium
CGAGACAAGGCGGAAGCTGACCTTGGCATGCGCCTCGGCCGGCAGCACGGTCTTGAAACCGGCACCGGTATAGCCGCCCCAGATGCCATTCACCTCGGCCGTTGGGCGCGACCAGATCGCTTCCAAAGGGGTGCGGTCATGTTCGCCTGCAGGCACAGACAGCCCGACATCGCCAAGATAGCGCGCGTGGTCAAAGGCCAGCGATTGCCACTGGGCGCGCATCGTATCGGGCAGTTCGGCCACGTCATCATAAAACCCCGGCACCTGCACGCGGCCATGATCGTCATGCAGGCCAGCAAGCAGGCGTGTCAGCACATGGATCGGGTTGCGCGCAAGCCCGCCATACATGCCGGAATGCAGATCGCGCGCGGCAGCATGCACGGTGAATTCGGCCTTGCACAGCCCGCGCAGCATGGTGGTGATGGCCGGCACAGCCCCTTCGAACAGGCCGGTGTCACAGATCAGCGCAAGGTCAGCCGAAAGCTCGGCCTTGTTGGCCTGCAGGAACGGGATCAGCGAGGGCGAGCCGCTCTCCTCCTCACCCTCCAGAAAGATCGTCAGCTTGCCGGGCAGGCTGCCATGCACGGCTTTCCATGCGCGGCAGGCCTCAAGAAACGTCATCAACTGGCCCTTGTCATCCGACGATCCCCGCGCGCGGATGACGCGGCCCTTGGGCGTGTCTTCGATGGCGGGATCGAACGGGTCGCGGTGCCACAGGTTCAATGGGTCCACCGGCTGCACATCATAATGGCCATAGAACAGGATATGCCGCCCCGCGCCGTCACAATGCCCTACCACCATCGGGTGGCCTGTCGTGGGGCGGCTGGCGGCCTCAAATCCCAAAGACCGCAGGTCATCCACCAGCCAATCGGCGGCGCGTGCGCATTCGGCCGCATAGGCGGGGTCGGTCGAGACGGAGGGAATCCGCAGCAGATGCATCAGGCGGTCCAATGCGGCGGGCAGATCGGCGTCAATGCGGGCAAGCGTTGCATCAAGGGTCATGGTGGCCTCCTTTGGGAGCAGCCTAGCAGGCAGCGGGGGACTGTCCATAGCCCGCCCCCCCGGCTAGAAGGGGGCGCGATTCGCAGGATAGGTGCAACGATGAAGGGCATGCTGGCAGCGCTGCTGCTGACAACAACCGTGGCAATGGCCGAAGACGCCCCGCCCGCCGAGGTAACGGTGCTGAATGGGGCGACGGTGACACTGGCCCCCTGGGGCTTTTTGTCGGACGAAGAGCTGACGGTATTGCGGCTGGTGGCCACGGATGCCAGCGCGCTGGCGCTGTTTGTGCCTGCCGCCACCGGCCATGCGGCCCTTGCCGCCAGCCCGGACGATGGCTTTATCCGCGACGGCGTGCCCGTGCCATCGGCGATCGCGCTGTCAGGCCTGCCCGATGCCGAAACCGCGCGGGCCGAGGCGCTTGCCGCCTGTGAGGGCGCACGCAAGGGGGCCGCGGCCTGCGTGATCGTGCTGGAAATCGCGCCTGCCCCCTGACTTGGCACGAAAAAGAGGGGGGGGCGGCAATCTGTCTCGCCTGCCCGGGGGCTGCCTTGACCCATATCAAGGCCCGATGCAGGCAGGACCTTTACAAGGTTGATCCCGGCCCCAGCCGGTTCCGGCCCCAGAATTGAAACGAGAATGCGATGACCCTTGACGCCCATCTTGACCGCGCACTGCAGCAACTGAAAGACGAAGGGCGTTATCGCACCTTTATCGACATTGCCCGCAAGCAAAGCCATTTCCCAAAGGCACTGTGGCGCCATCCTGACGGTGCGACGCGCGAAATCACGGTCTGGTGCGGCAATGACTATCTGGGCATGGGCCAGCATCCCCAGGTTCTGGAGGCGATGCACGGCGCCCTCGATGCCGTTGGGGCGGGATCAGGCGGCACGCGCAACATCAGCGGCACGACGATCTATCACAATGCGCTTGAGGCAGAGCTTGCCGATCTGCATGGCAAGGAGGCCGCGCTGGTCTTTACCAGTGCCTACCTTGCAAATGACGCCACGCTGTCGACGCTGGTCCGGCTGTTTCCGGGGCTGATCATCTATTCCGATGCGCTGAACCATGCCTCGATGATCGAGGGGGTGCGGCGGGGCGGCGGGCAAAAGCGGGTGTTCCGTCACAACGACCTTGCGCATCTGCGGGCCCTGCTGGCCGCCGATGATCCGGCGGCGCCAAAGCTGATCGCCTTCGAAAGCATCTATTCAATGGATGGCGACTTTGGCGACATCGCCGGAATCGTGGCACTTGCGCAGGAATTCGGCGCGCTGACCTATCTGGACGAGGTGCATGCCGTGGGTATGTATGGCCGCCGCGGCGAGGGCGTGGCGGGGCGCGACGGATTGTCGCAGTATATCGACATTATCAACGGCACGCTGGCCAAGGCCTATGGCGTGTTCGGCGGTTACATTGCTGCAAGTGCGAAAATGGTCGATGCGATCCGCAGCTATGCCCCCGGTTTCATTTTCACCACTTCGCTGCCACCGGCGGTTGCAGCAGGGGCGCAAGCGTCGGTTGCATTGTTGAAGAACGCGCAACATTTGCGGGATGCACACCAGGCCCGGGCCAAGGCGTTGAAACTGCGTCTGAAAGGTTTGGGTCTGCCGTTTCAGGATTTCGGGTCACATATTGTGCCTGTGCATGTGGGCGACCCCATCCATTGCAAAATGCTGTCGGACATGCTGCTGGAAACCTATGGGATATACGTCCAGCCCATCAACTTTCCGACCGTGCCGCGTGGCACCGAGCGGCTGCGCTTTACCCCCTCGCCGGTGCATTCGGCGGCCGATGTGGATGCCCTTGTTTCGGCACTGGATTCCCTTTGGCGGCACTGTGCGCTGAATCGTGCCGAGGGGGCGGCCTAGGTCTTTCTGCGGGTGCGAATCCGATTGCCCTGTGCTAGCTTTCAGGCAATACGAACGCCGCTGAGTCGCCTTGAACGACTGCGGCAGGGATGACGGGGACAGGCGGGCGCATGATCGGGTGGAAGGCACGGCCTTCAGCAGTGGAGGCGGACAAACCGAAAGGGTTTGACGACTTTGACTTGCGCCTTGGCGACGTCATGCGCGGTGAACGTGCGACGCTGGGCAAGTCCCTGCTTGACGTGCAGCGCGATCTGAAAATCAAGGCGACCTATATCGCAGCGATTGAGAACGCCGATATCAGTGCCTTTGAAACCCAGGGCTTTGTCGCCGGCTATGTGCGGTCTTACGCGCGCTATCTGGGGATGGACCCTGACGAAGCCTTTGCCAAATTCTGCCGCGAGGCGAATTTTCAGGTGGCGCATGGCATGTCGGCTGCAGCATCATCGCCGGCCATTGCCGCGGTCCGCACGCGGGCGGGTGGCGAAATGCGCGATCCGTTCACAGACCCGAATGCCACGTTCATTCCGCGTGGCGAAAGTTTCATGGCGCGGGTTGAACCCGGGGCCATCGGCTCGATCGCTGTGCTGATTGCGTTGATCGGTGCGCTTGGCTATGGCGGCTGGTCCGTGTTGCAAGAGGTGCAGCGCGTGCAACTGGCCCCGGTTGATCAGGCGCCTGTCGTGGTGGCCGAGATTGATCCGCTTGATGCCGGTGCGGCGTCCGGGTCTGATGATCTGGCGGCCCTGACAGACGAGGCGCTGGTCACGAATGCCGGGGATGCCGCGCTTGACCGGCTGTATCGCCCCGAAGCGCTGGACGTGCCGGTGATGACATCGCGCGACGGTCCGATTGCGGCGATTGATCCGCGGGTGTCGGGCCTGCCCGGAACGGCTGTCGCCGAAGCTGCGCCGCAAACAGCCGAAGCACCGGTGCAGGTGGTGGCGGCGGATGCGCCGCCGGTGGAATTGCTGGCCGTGCGGCCATCCTGGGTGCGCGTCAGTGCGGCCGATGGTACGGTCTTGTTCGAAAAGATTCTGGATGCCGGTGAGCGCTATGTCGTTCCGCAACTGGAAGAACCGGCGACCCTGCGCACAGGCAATTCCGGTTCGGTCTACTTTGCCGTCAACGGGGCGACCTATGGCCCCTCGGGCCCCGGTGCCAATGTGATCAAGGATGTCCCCTTGTCGCCCGCCGCGCTGACTGCGCGGTATGCCGCAGCTGATCCGCAGGCGGATGCTGACCTTGCGCAGTTTGTGGCGGAAATCACGCCCGCTGATCTGGCACCCGAAGGCCCGGCGCAACCCGCCAGCGAATAGCTGTCAACCTTCCGTTACAGATGTGGCGTTGCGGGCGGCGCGGCTTCCGCTTAGTCTTGCGCCACGCATCGGAGCCTGCACATGTCGCTGAACCACGTTCGCCCCTGGAAAAACATCTACCGCCGCAAATCGCGCCAGATCCGCGTGGGCAAGGTGTTGGTGGGGGGCGATGCACCGATTTCGGTGCAGACCATGACCAACACGCTGACGACGGATGTGGCAGGCACGCTGGACCAGATCAGGCGCGCGGCGATTGCCGGGGCAGATATCGTGCGGGTGTCAACGCCCGATCAGGAAAGTACGGCCGCGCTCAAGGAAATCTGCGCGGAAAGCCCGGTGCCGATCGTGGCGGATATCCATTTCCACTACAAACGTGCGATCGAGGCGGCCAAGGCGGGCGCGGCCTGCCTGCGGATCAATCCGGGCAATATCGGTGATGCGAAACGCGTGGCCGAAGTTGTGAAGGCCGCAAAGGACCACGGCTGCAGCATCCGCATCGGCGTGAACGCGGGCAGTCTGGAAAAGCATCTGCTGGACAAATATGGCGAGCCTTGCCCGGATGCGATGGTCGAATCCGGTATGGACCATATCAAGCTGTTGCAGGACAACGATTTTCACGAATTCAAGATCAGCGTGAAGGCGTCCGACGTCTTCATGGCTGCGGCGGCCTATCAGCAACTGGCCGAGGCGACGGATGCGCCGATCCATCTGGGTATCACCGAGGCGGGGGGCCTTGTATCGGGCACGGTCAAATCGGCCATCGGGCTTGGCAGCCTTCTGTGGGCGGGGATTGGCGATACAATCCGCGTCAGCCTGTCGGCGGACCCGGTGGAAGAAGTGAAGGTTGGCTTTGAAATCCTCAAATCCCTTGGCCTGCGCCACCGGGGGGTGACGATCATTTCCTGCCCGTCCTGCGCGCGGCAAGGCTTTGATGTGATCAAGACGGTGGCGGCCCTTGAGGATCGGCTGGCACATGTGACAACCTCGCTCAGCCTCAGCATCATCGGCTGCGTGGTCAATGGCCCGGGCGAGGCGCTGATGACCGATATCGGCTTTACCGGCGGCGGGGCCGGGTCTGGCATGGTCTATCTGGCAGGCAAACAGGCGCACAAGCTGGGCAATGACAAGATGATTGACCATATCGTCGAACTGGTCGAGGCCAAGGCCGCCGAGATCGAGGCCCAGAAAGAGGCGGCAGAGTAGCCGTCAGCCCTCGCGCGCGGCAGCGATGATCGCCTCCATCTGCGGATATTCGACATAGCCGCGCAGCAGATTGCCGCCCATCACGAATGTCGGGGTGCCGTTGATTTCCATGGCCTGTCCCAACCGGTAATTCGCCTCGATCACTGCGCGCACCTCGGGCGCGTCCATCCGCGCCAGAATGGCCGCCGGATCATGGCCAAGGTCGGTTGCCAGCGCGCCAAGCGTTTCAGGCGTCGCATCGGCCCGCAGCGCAATCAGCGCATTATGTGCGGCCTTGTAGGCCTCGGGGCCGTGCAACTGCTGCACGGCAATCGCGAATTGCGATGACAGCAACGACTGCTCACCCAGAATCGGGAATTCCTTGATGATGTAACGGATGTTGCCATCCGTGGTCACCAATGTGTTCACCTCTTCATGCGCCTTGCGGCAGTAACCGCAGCGGTAGTCCATGAACTCGACAATTGTCACGTCACCGTCCGGATTGCCGCCGACCCAGGAATGCCCGTCATTCAGGATTTCCGCGCTGTTTGCCGCCACCAGCGCATCATCGTTTGCCGCGGCCTCGGCATCCTGACGGGCCTGCAGGATATCCATCGCCTCGAGGATGACTTCGGGGTTCTCCAGCAGGTAGGCCCGCACTTCGGCGCGCAGATCCTCGCGCTCGGCCGCTGACATTTCGGCCAGCGCAGGGGTGGCCAGCAGCAGGCCGCACAAGGCAAGGGTCGCACGCATCACAGGCTCCGGTCTGGTGATCTGGCGGCACGATGGGCGATTGGCCGCGGAATGGCAAGCAGGACAGCCCCGGATCGCCAGGATGTGAGGTGTGCCGCAGGTTTACTTTTTGCCCCCGGCCATGAATATTCGCGCAAAGCGCAAAAACAGCGGGCGGGGCAGCATGCGGGCATTCTGGGCGGCGATGATCTGGCTGTGTCTTGCGGGGCTGGCCCCCGCGCAAGACCTGTCGGGCCTGGCCCGGCTTGATCCCGCGCGTTCGGGGGTTTTTGACGAAGGTCGCGATGTTGTCGTGCAGCTGGGCCTGTCTCAGGCGGTGCCGTGGCGGGTGCGGGTGCTTGACGCGCCCGCGCGCGTGGTCGTTGATTTCCGCGAGGTTGACTGGACCGGGATCGACACGGTGGCAGAAGACAGCCAGCCGGTGCTGGGTCTGCGGGCGGGGGTGTTCCGGCCCGGCTGGTCGCGGCTGGTACTGGAACTTGACGGGCCGATGCTGGTGTCACGGGCGGGCATGCTGACAGGCAACGGTGTTGCCGTCGAGGTGCGGCTGACACCGGCGACCGAGGCGGCCTTTGCCGCACGCGCGGCCCTGCCGGAACCGGCTGACTGGGCACTGCCAGCGCCCGCTGCGGTGGCAGCGTTGCCGGCACGGGGCGAAGGGCCGTTGGTGGTTGTTCTTGATCCCGGCCATGGCGGCATTGATCCGGGGGCCGAACGTGACGGCTACCGCGAGGCCGATCTGATGCTGACCTTTGCGCGCGAGTTGAAGGAAGTGCTGCTGCGGGATGGCGGGGTTCAGGTCGTGCTGACGCGCGAGGAAGATGTCTTTGTGCCGCTAGAGGCGCGCGGGTCAGTCGCGCGTGCCGCCGGGGCCAGCGTTTTTGTCAGCCTGCACGCCGACGCGTTGGAAGAGGGCGAGGCCGTCGGGGCGACGATCTATACCCTGTCGGAAGAAGCAAGCGATGCCGCAGCACAGGCCCTGGCAGAACGGCATGACCGCAATGATCTGCTGGCCGGCATTGATCTGTCAGCGCAGGATGATCTGGTGGCAACCGTGCTGATGGACATGGCCCGCACCGAAACCACCCCCCGCACAGACCGGCTGGCGCTTGCGCTGGAAATGGCCATCAAGGCGGGTGGCCTGCGGATGCACCGTCACCCCCGGCAACAGGCTGCATTCTCGGTGCTCAAGACGCCGGATATCCCTTCGGTGCTGGTCGAACTTGGGTTTCTGTCATCGGATCGCGACCTCGCGCGCCTGCGCGACCCTGATTGGCGCACCGCCATGGCCGAGGCCCTTGCCGCCGGGCTGCGCGCCTGGGCCGCCGAGGATGCCGCAATTGCCGCAGCCCGCGGCGATTAGG
>JALOSO010000011.1 GCA_025458385.1 Paracoccaceae bacterium
CGGGCAGATTTGTCACGGGCCAAATCTGCCAGGAACCGGCACCGTCGCGGCCCCCTGCCCTGCCTGTCAGTGCCCCAGAATCTGGGACAGGAACAGCTTTGTGCGGTCTGACTTCGGGTTGTTGAAGAACTCTTTCGGTTCATTCTGCTCCACGATCTGGCCCTGATCCATGAAGATCACCCGGTTCGCCACAGCCTGCGCAAAGCCCATCTCATGCGTCACGCACAGCATGGTCATGCCTTCCTGTGCCAACTCGATCATCGTATCCAGCACTTCCTTGATCATCTCGGGATCAAGCGCCGAGGTTGGTTCATCAAACAGCATGATGCGCGGCTTCATGCACAGGCTGCGCGCAATCGCCACGCGCTGCTGCTGACCGCCTGACAACTGCCCCGGATACTTGTGCGCCTGTTCTGGAATCTTGACCTTGCCCAGAAAGTGCATTGCGGTTTCCTCGGCTTCACGCTTTGGAATCTTGCGCACCCAGATCGGGGCCAGCGTCAGGTTTTCCAGAATCGTGAGATGCGGGAACAGGTTGAAGTGCTGGAACACCATGCCGACCTCGGACCGAACCTTATCAATGTTCTTCAGGTCATTCGTCAGTTCGGTGCCATCCACCACGATCTGGCCCTGCTGGTGCTCCTCCAGCCGGTTGATGCAGCGGATCAGCGTTGATTTGCCGGAACCGGACGGGCCGCAGATGACGATACGTTCGCCCCGGTTCACGGTCATGTTGACATCACGCAGCACGTGGAAGGTGCCGTACCATTTGTTCATGCCGGTGATCTGGATCGCCGTTTCATCCGACACTTGCATTTTTGCGTTTGCGTTCATGGCTTTGATCCTTAGCGGTGGTCTGTCTTCAGCTTTTGTTCAAGATACATCGAGTATCGCGACATGCCGAAGCAGATGATGAAGAAAAGAGCGCCGACATAGATGTAGGGTTCCCAGTAGATGCCCTTCCAGTTGATATCGGCGCGCACCACGTTGGTAACACCGCGCAACGGATCCAGCAGACCGACAAAGGACACGAGGGTGGTATCCTTGAACAGCCCGATGAAGGTTGACACGATCGACGGGATCGAGATTTTCAGGGCCTGCGGCAGGATGATCAGGCGCTGTGCGCGCCAGTAATCAAGGCCCAGCGCATCGGCGGCCTCATACTGGCCGCGCGGCAGGGCGGCAAGGCCACCCCGGATCACCTCGGCCAGATAGGCGGCGGCAAACAGGGTGACCAGAATGATCACGCGCAGGATGATGTCGAATTCGGTGTTGGGCGGCAGGAAGTACTGCAACAATAGCGAGGCCGTGAACAGCAGGGTGATCAGCGGCACGCCCCGGATGAACTCGATAAACCCGACCGACAGCAACTTGACAATCGGCATGTCGGATTGCCGCCCAAGGGCCAGCAGGATGCCGATGGGCAAGGAAAACGAAATCGCCGTGACGCCGATGGTGATGGCCAGAAGAAAGCCGCCAAAATCAGATGACCGGACAGGTTGCAGCTGAAGGTCGGCAAGTCCGGCCAGCAGGTTGACGGCGGGCACATCAAGGAACAGCCACCACAGGATGGCCGCAACCACACCGGCCCCGGCGGCCGGCGAGATCCCGATCAGTGGCTGGGCCAGACGATAGACAATCGCCAGCACGACAAACCCGATCATGGCCACGATCGGCCCCCAGACCGAACCACCCCACAGCAGCCAGAAGCAAAGCGCAGGGTAGATCAGCGTGAACCACAGAAGTTGCTTTGGCACACGGTCAAACAGCACGGGGGCAATGGCAACAAACAAAAGCACAAAGGCCAATGTCGGGCGCCAGTACTGGTCCTGCGGGTAAAACCCGAACAGCCATTGATGCCAGCGTTCGTTGATCACAGCCCAGCAGGCGCCGCTGGCCCCTTCACCGGCGGCCGCCGCGATGATCGCACGGCATTCCGACAGCGATGATGCATTCCAGACGCCGTTCAGCAGCCATGGGGTGATCGCCGCGATGATCAGATAGATCACATACAGGGCAAGCAACGTCATGATCGTGTTGACCGGCCCCGAGAACAGATTCTCGCGCAGCCATTTCGCGGCACCGCGTTCGCCCAGCGGCGCCGGTTGTTGCGGCAGCATTTCGGTGCGCACGTAAGACAGGGTCTGCATCTCAACGCTCCTTCAGCTGAATGGACCGGTTGTAGATATTGGCAACCGACGAAATCATCAGTGACAGGATCAGGTAGTTCAGCATCATCAGCAGCATGCATTCCAGTTCGCGACCGGTCTGGTTCAGCGTGATGCCACCTAGCGTGCCGCGCAGATCCAGATAGCTGACGGCAATCCCCAGCGAGGTGTTCTTTGTCAGGTTCAGGAACTGACTGATCAGGGGGGGAATGATCACGCGCAGCGCCTGTGGCAGGATCACCAGGCTCATCGTGCGCCCGGGGCGCAGGCCCAGGGCATAAGAGGCCTCGGTCTGCCCGCGGCTGATCGCCAGAATGCCGCCGCGCACGATTTCGGCGATGAAGGCACCGGTATAAAGCACAAGCGCGATCAGCAGCGCGGTATAGGAATGCTGCAGCAGAATGCCGCCGGAAAAGTTGAAGCGCGTCAGTGTCGGGTATTCCAGGTGAAACCCGGTCGCCAGCAAGAAGGCAATGAAGGGCAGGGTCAGCACCAGTACCGATTGCCACCATGTCGTCGGGCGGACGCCCGTCGATTCCTGCACGCGCTGCGCACGCGCCCTGATCTGGCGGTTGACCCAGACACTGCCCAGCACAATCACCAGCGCAGCAAGGAAGGTCAGGTTCACCGACACCCCCCCCAGGTTCAACGACCCCAGCGGCCGGTCGAACAGCGGCAACGGCGCATTGATGCCACGGGTGGAAATCGCAACACTGTCATTGAACCACATCGAGGCGGCGGGTTCCTGCCCGGCGGCGATCATCTCGTCCGTCACGCGGAAATCTCTCGGCTCATACGTCAATTCGCGCATGGGCACGAAGATCATCAGGATCCACAAAAGCAGCGGGATGTTGCGGAAAATCTCGACATAGACCGTCATCAGGCGGGCAATCAGCCAGTTTTTCGACAGCCGCAACACGCCGACGATCACGCCGACGATGGTGGCCAGAATGCAGCCGGGAATGGCGACAGCCAGGGTATTGGCCAACCCGACCATCCAGGCGCGAAAATGCGAATTGTCGTTGGTGTAGGGGACAAGGGTCTGCTCGATGTCATAACCGGCGCGCGACCACAGAAAGCCAAAGTTGAAGGTCCGTCCCTTCGCCGCAAGGTTTTCAAGGGTGTTGTTCAGCAGCCATGCAACGAACAGGGCAAACAGCAGCAGCACGATGAACTGGATCGTGTAACCACGATAACGGGTATCATAGATAAGCATCGATGGCCGAAAGCCATCTTTCGGCGCGTCACTGGCGTAAGCCATATATCCCCCTGTTTGCGGGCTGCACCCCCGGGCGATGCCGGTTTCGAGCGAGGTCTTTGCCTCAGGTGCCAGTTGTCTTCTGAAAAAAAGCAGGTCGAATGAAAAAGGCGCGCCAGTGTCCTGGCGCGCCCTGTTTCAGATCAACGGAAGGGCGGGGCGTACTGCAGGCCACCCTGGGTCCACAGCGCGTTCAGACCGCGCGCCAGACCGATTGGCGTTGACGAACCGATGTTGGCTTCGAAGATCTCGCCATAGTTGCCGCCGGCCATGATCGCGCGCTTGGCGAAATCATTGTCCAGACCGATCTTCACGCCCATGTCGCCTTCCAGGCCCAGCAGGCGGCGCACTTCGGGGTTCGTGGTCGATGCGGCCACTTCCTCGACGTTTGCAGCGGTGATGCCCAGCTCTTCGGCCATGACCAGCGCGTATTGCGTCCAGCGCACGATGTCGCCCCAGTTGTTGTCGCCGTGGCGCACAACCGGACCCAGCGGTTCTTTCGAGATGATTTCCGGCAGGATGATGTGGTTTGCCGCATCAGCCATCGTCGCGCGGCTTGCCGCCAGACCCGAAGCATCGGTGGTGTAGGTGTCGCAGGCACCAGCCAGGTACTGTGCGGCGGCCTCAGAGTCGTCAGCCACGTTGACCGGGGTGTAGGACATGTTGTTGGCCTTGAAGAAGTCGGCCAGGTTCAGTTCGGTCGTGGTGCCGGTCTGGATGCAGACGGTTGCGCCGTCAAGCTCTTTGGCAGAGGAAACGCCCAGATCCTTTTTCACCATAAAGCCCTGACCGTCATAGTAGTTGACGGACACGAAATCGAACGCCAGTTCGGTATCGCGCGTGAAGGTCCAGGTCGAGTTGCGGATCAGAACGTCAACTTCGCCCGATGCGAGCGAGGTAAAGCGCGTCTCGCCCGTGGTCGGAACGAACTGCACCTTGGTCGCATCGCCAAGCACGGCCGCAGCCAGTGCGCGGCACAGCGAAACGTCAAAACCCTTCCATTCGCCATTGGCGTCCGGCGCGCCGAAACCGGTCAGACCGGTGTTCGAACCGCAGATCAGTTCGCCACGTGCCTTGACAGCTTCGAGGGTGGCTTGTGCCGATGCGGCCCCGGCCAGCAGTGCGGATGCCGCAATGGTGCCGAGGAATACGGATGTTTTCATGGATACCTCTTCCTGAGTTCCCGCCCGTCAACGGGCGGTGTTTCTGTTGCGCCGCGCCATGGCGACGGTCCCCGTGATTTAGTGGTGATCACCCACGCAATCAACAGTTTCAACGCAAGGTATTCAATGGGTCAAGGCAGAGTCTCAAAAATCATTATTGTTGTTGATTATCAATTACTTGCGTGAATTACCTCAACATGAGTTTTCATTCTGCCTAAAAATTGGTCAAAATTGTTCCCCACACAAAGCATAGAATCGCTCAGCTTGTAAAAACGCAGAACGGCGAATTTCGGCAAGTTCCGCTGCGTCATCGTCGACGCCCCACTGTTCGGCCTGCCAGTCCTCGTCGATGCGGCACAGGGCCCAGGCATCGGCGGCGGTCAGCCGGTGCCGTGTCACAGCCAACCCCAGAATCAGCGATCCACTGATGGCGACCAGTTCATGCAGCGCAGTCAGATGGAACGGACCCAAGGCCGCGACATGCGCCCGCAGGGCCTGCAGCGCGGTCTGATCCTGCGGAATGGCCATCACCCCTTCGGTCACAGCCAGCCGCGCGCCCAGCGTCTTGTCCGCCCAGTCGATCAGTGGATCCCATCCGGCAGAAAGCCGCGCAACCAGCGCCTCGGGGCCTGCAGCGCGATAGCATAGCAGGTCTGTCGCGCCATAACCGGCCACCTCGGCCACCACGGCATCAAAAAGTGGACCAACCTTGTCGATCGCCGCGTTGATCGCCCGCGTGACCGGCATCGTCTGCGGTTGCACGGCCCCCGTCTGCGCATCCCATTCCGCTGCGGCGGCCTGGGCAAGGGCCAGGGTTGGCACCACGAACGGCGCCTTGGCCGGGGTCTTGACCGGGCGTGCATCCAGCCGCACGGCAAAGCCCCCTTCAACAACAGGCACAGCCTCGGCTGCTGTCCAGAACCGTTTGGCCGCCCAGCCCCCGCTCATGCATCACCGAACGGATCGGCCGGCACATCGCCTTCGCCCCAGTCGAGCGTTTTCCACGTGCGTGCCATGTGGTCTGGCAAGGGTGCCGTGAAGGTCATCTTGGCCTTGGTCACCGGATGTTCGATCGTCAGGCTGCGGGCATGCAGATGCAGCTTGCGGCTGATATCGCCACCGATCCCGGCCCCCCAGCCATCACCCTCGTTGTTCGCCGCGCCCCCGCCATACTTGCCATCCCCAAGGATCGGGTGGCCGATTTCGGCCATATGCGCCCGCAACTGATGCGTGCGTCCCGTCACCGGTTCCAGCGCCATCCAGGACAGGCGGCTGCCCAGAAACCACAGAACGAAATAGTCGGTCTGGGCGCGTTTGGCATCCGGGTAATCGGCCATCTTGGCGGGATGCACGCATTGCATTTTCTCGCCCTCGCCACCCCGGCCATGGCCCGGCGCCTTCATCAGCCCGTATTTGATGCTGCCCTTGCGCGGATGCGGCACCCCGGCCACCGCCGCCCAATAAATCTTGCGCGTGTTCCTGTGGCGCAACGCCTCGGACAGGCCACGCGCCACGCGGTCTGTTCGCGCCAGCATCAACAGACCGGATGTATCCTTGTCCAGTCGATGCACAAGTTTCGGCTTGTCCTTGTAGCCGAATTTCAGGGCCTCGCTCAGCCCGTCGACATGGCGATCCCCCTGCCCGCTTCCCCCTTGCGACGGCAGGCCCGGCGGCTTGTTCAGGATGATCAGGTGTTCATCGCGAAAGATCACCGCGTTCTGGATCATCTTGGCATCCGCCGCAGAAATGCGTGTGTCACTGCGCGCAGGCGCGGGGCTGTCCGGCAAGGGGGGAATGCGGATCGTCTGGCCCGGGACTATGCGGTCTGCCGCCTTGGCCCGTGCCCCGTCAACCCGCACCTGGCCGGTGCGGCACATCTTTTCCACGGCCCCTTGCGTCAGTTGCGGAAAGCGCCGCTTGAACCATTTGTCCAGCCGCTGTTCGCCATCATCTGCCGATACCGTCAGGGTTTGCACGCCACTCATGTCAGGGACCTTGCGATGGCGGCCCCGGCAATCAGGGCCGCAAGAGAAAGAAGCACAGACGCCACCACGTAAAGCGCGGCCGCCGTTGCCCGGCCGCCTTCCCACAGGGTGACGGCATCCAGCGAAAAAGCAGAAAACGTGGTGAACCCACCCAGTATTCCGGTCAGAAGCAGCGGATGCAGAACACTGCCCCGCGCCGTCAGCAGCACGAACAGCAACCCCATGGCAAAGCTGCCGGCAACATTCACGGCCAGCGTGCCAAAGGGAAAGCCGCTGCCAAAAATGCGGGCTGCGGCCAGCACAGCCAGAAAACGCAAGGCCGCGCCGATCGCCCCACCGAGGGCAACTTGGGAAAGGGTCCAGATCATGCGGGGTCTTTGGGCCGGACGCAGGGAATTGTCAACTTTGCCCCGCGCGCGCCGCGCGCCCCCGCCGGTAAAATGGCGCGTCAGTCAGGGCTGCGCTTGGCCCGCAGACCGGCAAAGTAGGCGATGCGCTTTTTCAACTCGCGCTCAAACCCACGCTCGGGCGGCGCGTAATAGACCGGGCGCTTCATCCCGTCAGGAAAGTAGTTCTGCCCCGAAAAGCCGTCTTCGGCATCATGGTCATAGGCATAGCCCTTGCCATAGCCGATGTCCTTCATCAGGCGCGTCGGTGCGTTGCGGATGTGCAAGGGCGGCGGCTGGCTGCCTGTGTCGCGCGCGGCCCCGCGCGCGGCCTTGTAGGCCACATAAACCCCGTTCGATTTCGGCGCGAGCGCCAGGTAAACCAGCGCCTGCGCCAGCGCAAGCTCACCCTCCGGGCTGCCCAGCCTTTCATAGGTCTCCCAGGATTGCAGGCAGATCGCCTGTGCCTGCGGGTCGGCCAGGCCAATATCCTCGACCGCCATCCGGGTGATCCGGCGCGCCAGAAAACGCGGGTCTTCGCCCCCTTCCAGCATGCGGGCAAACCAGTACAGGGCTGCGTCAGGGTCACTGCCCCGCACCGATTTGTGCAAGGCCGAGATCAGGTTGTAATGCTCTTCCCCGGTCTTGTCATATTTGCTGGCCCGCCGCATCAGCCGCGTGGCCAGCGCCGCACGGTCCAGTGGCGCGTCGGGTTTCCAGGCCATCACCTGCTCGATCAGGTTCAACGCCGCCCGCCCATCGCCATCGGCCATTTCCAGTAATGCATCGCGCGCATCACCCGTCAGCGGCAGCGCGCGGCCCATGTCACGTTCGGCCCGCTGGGCCAGCAGTTCCAGATCAGCCAAAGACAACCGCTCCAGCACGATGACCTGCGCCCGCGACAACAGCGCCGCGTTCAGCTCAAAGGACGGATTCTCGGTCGTCGCCCCCACCAGCAGGATGGTTCCATCCTCCATATAGGGCAGAAACCCGTCTTGCTGCGCCTTGTTAAAGCGGTGAATCTCATCGACGAACAGCAGCGTGCCCTTGCCGTTCTGCCGCCGCAGCCGTGCCGTTTCAAAGACCTTGCGCAGGTCCGGCACCCCGGTGAAGATTGCGCTGATCTGCACGAAAGCCAGATCTGTCTTGTCGGCCAGCAGCCGTGCAATTGTGGTTTTGCCTACACCCGGCGGCCCCCAAAGGATCAGCGACGACAGGCTGCCCGCCGCCAGCATCGCCCCAAGGGGGCCAGTCGGCGACAGCACCTGCATCTGCCCGATGACATCACCAAGCACCTTGGGCCGCAGACGATCCGCAAGGGGGCGGGGCGCATCCGGCGCGGGTTGAGGGGTGTCGAACAGATCAGCCATGGCCCGACGATACCCGCCCTGCCCTGCGCGCGAAAGGGCGATCCACCGCAAAGCGCGCCAACCCAGTCGCCCCAAGCCATGCGGCAGGCATTGGGCTGCGCCGCACCGCTAATGGATGGTCAGGCTGAAATCCATCATCACCACCTGATTTTCGATCCCGTCGATCAGCAAGACCGGCCCCATCCCCTTCATCTTGACGCCAACCCGGTCAGCCCAGCGGGGCCACGTCGCTGCAAGCAGTGTCAGGCAATGCGTTGCCCCCAGACTGCGCACCGTATCGCCCAGCTGCGCAATCAGCTGCGCATGCACCCGCCTGCGAATGGATGCCGGCACATCATGGCTGACAAACAGCCGCGAGCTTTCCCAGATATGCGGGGCAACCGGGGCCGCCTCATGCAGCAGGTTGGCCGGGATCGTATCAAGCAGGCCCCGCTGCGCATCGCGGATCATGTAGGTGTAGATGCCGCATTGCGTGGTCGTCGGCGTCAGCCGGTTCCCTGCCAGCACACGGCCCTCTTCATCATGCACGACCACCCACCGGCTGGCTGGCGTGTCATATTGATCATATTCCATGCCCATCGCCTCGGGCAGGTTCCATTTGTTGTGAACGATGAACAGTTCGCGCCGTGCGCGCAACATATTCGCGAACAACTCGCCATGGTTGTGCAGATTGGCGAAAGACAGGGTTGTGGTCAGCATGGCAGCAGCCTCCTTGTGCAGGGTTGATCGTCATCAGTCCTGCGAGGGGCAGCTCGTCAGATCAGGCGATAGTCTTTTGCGCGCTGAATGGCCTCGGCCGTTGTTCGCGCCATCAGACGGATGCGTGCCGAAGTAATCCGGGCCTTCAACGCGCTTTCCGATATGCCGAGCTTGCTTGCCGCAGCAGCAAACCGGTCGCCCCCCGCAATACATTTCAACGCCTCGACCTGCGCATCGGTCAGATGCTCGGGCGGCTCGGTCATGTCATGCAAACGCAGCACGGTATCGCGCAGCGTTTCCAGTTCATGATCCGCGAATTCTCGGTCATTGCGCGCAAAAGACGCGATCGTGCGAGACTTGATCGGTCCGCAGGCCACCGTCGCTCCAAAGCGCAGGCCATACATGGCCGCTTCCTCGAACAATTTGAACGGATCAAGCAGAACAGGGTCACTCCACCGCACACAACCTTCTTTCGAGAACCCCCAGGCGACCATCGGATCGCGCAGCACATAGCCACGCTCGGTATAATGGTCGAGCCAGGCCTGATCATAGGTCTGGAACATCATCAAGGGCGAGGTGAAACGAATATGCAGCCCCACCGAATAGCCCGCGGGCGACAGCAACCCGATCTTGTGCAGCGCGCCATCGAGACCAAGTTTAACCGACATCTTCACTTCATCTAGGGTTCTGATTCTCTCGCAACCTTAAATTGTAGTATCCGGCGTTTCCAGCAGCGAAACACCGCACCGTGATCATTTCGTCTTGCGATGCATATGAAAAAGGCCCGCCAAACCGGCGGGCCCCCTCCAAAGATCATGACCTGTGATCAGGCTTCGGCGCTGTCAGCAGCCGCGGTGCGGGCGTGGTCGGCGGCACCCTTGGCCGACGTATCACGGTCAACGAATTCGATGATCGCCATCGGGGCCATATCCCCATAGCGGAAGCCCGCCTTCAGCACGCGCACATAGCCGCCGTTGCGGTTCTTGTAACGCGGCCCCAGGATTTCAAACAGGCGCGCCGTGTGCATGTCCTGCTTCAGTTGCGCATGGGCCTGACGGCGCGCATGCAGATCGCCGCGCTTGGCCAGCGTGATCAGCTTTTCGATGATCGGGCGCAGTTCCTTGGCCTTGGGCAGCGTGGTCTTGATCTGTTCGTGTTCAATCAGCGACCCGGCCATGTTGGCAAACATCGCCTTGCGATGTTCGTGGGTGCGGTTCAGGCGGCGATAGCCGGCTCCGTGGTTCATGTTGCGTCTCCTATCGACGTATCGTTTTGCTTTGTCCGGCGGGACCTACGTGCGGTCCCGCTCACCTTGGGGTTTTTGCAACCCTTGTTTTCCCCGGCATGTCCGGGCATTTTTTCGCCCCCCCCTCCCCCTCAGTGGAGAGGGGACGGGGGTGGGGGTTACCCCTAGAACTGGTCTTCGAAGCGCTTGGCCAGGTCTTCGATGTTCTCTGGCGGCCAGTCTTCCACGTCCATGCCCAGATGCAGGCCCATGCCCGACAGCACTTCCTTGATTTCGTTCAGGGACTTGCGGCCAAAGTTCGGCGTGCGCAGCATTTCGGCTTCGGTTTTCTGGATCAGATCGCCGATATAGACGATATTGTCGTTCTTCAGGCAGTTGGCCGAACGCACCGAAAGTTCCAGCTCGTCCACCTTCTTGAGCAGCAGCGGATTGAATTCCAGCCCAGCATCCACTTCGCCCAGCTTGGCCGATTCCGGTTCGTCAAAGTTGACAAAGATCGACAACTGGTCCTGCAGGATACGTGCCGCATAGGCCACGGCGTCATCCGGCGTCAGGCTGCCATCGGTCTCGATCTTCATCGTCAGCTTGTCATAGTCCAGCACCTGACCTTCACGGGTCGGGGTCACTTCGTAGCTGACCTTCTTGACCGGCGAATAGATCGCATCAATCGGAATCAGGCCGATCGGTGCATCTTCCGGGCGGTTCTTGTCAGCACTGACATAGCCCTTGCCGGTATTCACCGTCAGTTCCATAAAGACATCGGCGCCGTCATCCAGATGGCAGATCACGTGGTCCTTGTTCAGAACCTCGATGCCATTCGATTCACTGATGTCGCCCGCTGTCACAACGCCCGGGCCCTTTGCCGAAATCGTCAGGCGCTTTGGCCCCTCGACTTCCATCTTCAGGCTGACGCCCTTGAGGTTCAGCACGATGTCCGTGACGTCTTCGCGCACACCGGCGACACTGGAGAATTCGTGCAGCACATTGTCGATCTGCACCGACGAAATGGCCCCACCTTGCAGGCTGCTCATCAACACGCGGCGCAGGGCATTGCCCAGCGTCAGGCCAAAGCCGCGCTCCAGCGGTTCGGCGATGACGGTGGCCACCCGCTGCGGATCGGCACCCGGTCTTACAACCAGTTGCGTCGGCTTGATCAATTCCTGCCAGTTCTTATGGATCATTCTGAAGCCCCTATTCTAGTCCGCTGCCGATGTCCGAAAGCGGCGGACGCCCGAGGATCGAAAACATGAATCCGGGCCGCAGGAACTCCCCGCGACCCGGCAGTCAATTTCAGCTTAGACGCGGCGGCGCTTGGGCGGCCGGCAGCCGTTGTGCGCAAGCGGGGTCACATCACGGATCGACGTGATGTTCAGCCCCACGGCAGCCAAGGCGCGCAAGGCGCTTTCGCGGCCCGAACCCGGACCCTGCACTTCAACCTCAACGGTTTTCATGCCATGCTCCTGGGCCTTGCGGGCGGCATCCTCGGCCGCCATCTGGGCGGCATAAGGTGTCGATTTGCGGCTGCCCTTGAAACCCATGGTGCCCGAAGACGACCACGAGATTGCATTGCCCTGCACGTCCGAGATCAGGATCTTCGTGTTGTTGAACGACGAATTCACATGAACCACGCCAGCGGCGATGTTCTTGCGTTCCTTCTTTTTCGTGCGGGTGGTTTTTGTATCGCGTGCCATGTGCCCTACCCCTTATTTCTTCTTGCCAGCGATGGCTTTTGCGGGGCCCTTGCGGGTACGAGCGTTCGTGTGCGTGCGCTGGCCGCGAACCGGCAGGCCCTTGCGGTGACGCAGGCCGCGATAGCAGCCAAGGTCCATCAGGCGCTTGATGTTCATGCTGGTTTCGCGGCGCAGATCGCCTTCCACCGTCAGGTTCGCGTCGATGTATTCGCGGATTTGCAGCACTTCGGCATCCGACAGCTGGTTGACGCGGCGGGCGCGGTCAATGCCGACAGAGGCGCAGATCTGTTCTGCAATATGCGGGCCGATGCCCGTGATGTAGGTAAGCGCGATAGGTACCCGTTTCGCGGTCGGGATGTTGACGCCAGCAATACGTGCCAAACGTGAATTCCTTCTTCGGTTGCGGTTCCGTAATGCCAGAACCTTTTTTCACAACACCGGCAAGGCGCGGGCGCCTGACCGATACGATCAATCTGAAGGGGAGACCCAAAGCAGACGATTCCCTTGCGGGACGCCGTGCATTAGGGGCTTTTCAGGGGGGCGTCAAGGCGCAGATCACGCCTTGTCAAGAACTTTCGCAATGGCCGCGCTGACTGTGTCCATCTCTGCCATCCCGTCGATCTGCACAAGCTGCTGCTTGGCCCAGTAATAGCCGATCAAGGGTGCGGTATTCTTGTAATACTCGCGCAGCCGCACCTCCAGCACTTCGGGCGTGTCATCCTTGCGCACCGGCAGGCCCTGCGCCTGCGCATCTGCGGCGCGTTTGGCCACACGTGCCACCAGCGCCGTATCATCGACGACCAATTCGATAACGGCATCCAGCTGCAAGCTGTGATTGGCCAACAGGGCCGCCAAGGCATCAGCCTGCCGCAAGGTGCGCGGAAAGCCGTCGAAGATAAAGCCGCCGGCTGCACCCTGCTGCAGCTTCTCGGCGATCAGGCCGATGACGATTTCATCCGTCACAAGGCCGCCGCTTTCCAGAACCGCCGCAACCTGGCGGCCCATTTCCGTGCCGCTTGTCTTTGCCGCGCGCAGCATGTCACCGGTCGAAAGCTGCACCATGCCGCGACTGTCGACCAGTCTTTGCGCCTGCGTCCCCTTCCCCGCTGCCGGGGGGCCAAGAAGAATGATGTTTGCCATGGGTCAGCGCCTTGCCGGGGCCTTTGGGGCACCCGTCCGTTTCTTGCCGCGCAGTTGGCTTTTCTCGATCAGGCCTTCGTACTGATGCGCCAGAAGATGCGATTGCACCTGCTGGATCGTATCCATCGTCACCGACACCACGATCAGCACCGATGTGCCGCCGAAATAGAACGGAATGCCCAGTTCTGAAATCAGCACTTCAGGCAGCAGGCAGACCAGCGCCAGATAGGCCGACCCCAGCACAAGGATACGGTTCAGCACGTATTCCAGATATTCCTCGGTCTTCTTGCCCGGGCGGATGCCGGGAATAAAGCCGTTCTGGTTCTTCAGGTTGTCGGCCACCTCATCCACCTTGAACGACACGTTCGCCGTGTAGAAGTAGGAAAAGAACACGATCATCGCCGCCAGAAACACCAGATGCAGCGGCTGGCCATAGCCCAGTTGGGCCGACAGGAACGACAGCACCGGGTTGGTCGAATTGCCCGCAAACGTGCTGATCGTCGTTGGTAGCAACAAAAGCGATGAGGCAAAGATCGCCGGGATCACACCCGCCGGGTTGACCTTGATCGGCAGGTGCGAAGACCCGCCATCATAGACCTTCATGCCCACCTGACGGCGCGGATACTGGATATGGATCTTGCGCAGGGCCCGTTCCATGAACACCACAAAGGCCATCACAAGCACGACCATCACGATCACCCCCAGGATGACCGGCGTTGACAAGGCCCCTGACCGCCCACTTTCAAAGAACTGCGCAAGGGCCGCCGGAATTTCCGCAACGATCCCGACGAAGATGATCAGGGAAATACCGTTGCCGATGCCGCGCGCGGTGATCTGCTCGCCCATCCACATCAGCAGCATGGCCCCGCCCACCAGCGTGATCATGCAGGACGTCACGAAAAACCAGCCCGGATCATGCGCAAGACCCTGGCCCTGCATGCTCATCGCAAGGCCATAGCTTTGGAAAACCGCCAGAACGACGGTGCCATAGCGCGTGTACTGGTTGATCTTCTTGCGCCCCTGCTCGCCTTCCTTTTTCAGCTGTTGCAGCGACGGTACCATCGCCGTCAGCAACTGCACGATGATTGAAGCCGAGATATAGGGCATGATCCCAAGCGTGAAGATCGCCATCCGGCTGATCGCCCCGCCGGTGAACATGTTCAGCATGCCGCCGATGCCCTGTTGCGCCTGCTCCATGAACTGGCGCAGCGCGGTGCCATCAATCCCCGGCACCGGAATATAGGTGCCCAACCGATAGATGATCAGGATGCCAATGGTAAAGAAGATGCGCTGACGCAGGTCAGACGCCTTGCCAAGGGTCGACCAGCTCAGGTTCGCCGCCATTTGCTCTGCAGCAGATGCCATGTTCGTCTCTTTCGTGACAGCGCCGCCAGACCGGTTCTCCGGTCGGCGGCGCGGGAAAACTGCGGTAGATGTAAGCGGTCTTGGAACCGCTCACAACCACTTGTTTAGGCCGCCTTGGGGGGCAGTGCCGTCAACGTGACCTTGCCACCGGCCTTTTCCACAGCCTCAACTGCGGCGCCCGATGCCCCGGTCACCACCAACGAGATTTTCGCGGTGATCTCACCTTTGGCCAGAACCCGGATCCCGTCGCGCTTGTGCGACGTCAGACCGGCTGCCACCAGCACGTCTTCGGTAATGTCGGCCTTGATATCGAGCTTGCCAAGACCGATGAACTTCTCGATCAGGCCAAGGTTGACCACGGCATATTCCTTGCGGTTCGGCTTGGTAAAGCCGCGCTTGGGCAGGCGGCGATACAGTGGCATCTGGCCGCCTTCGTAGCCGCCAATCGCGACGCCCGAACGCGATTTCTGACCCTTGATCCCGCGACCGGCGGTCTTGCCCTTGCCCGAACCCGGGCCACGTGCCACGCGCTTTTTCTTGCGGACGGCACCTTCGTTGTCTGACAGTTCATTCAATTTCATGTCGCATACTCCATGGCCGGAATGCCCATACCTGCGACGGATGCGGACAACGCGGCGTTTCTTGTTGATTCCCGGCCTTTGCAGACCGATGGCAGCGCATACACGCCTGCCGTCAGGCTTGCAAGCCTTTGGGTCAGCGGTGGATGCCTTCCGCCAGTTGCAGCCGCGTCGCGGATTCCAGCGCCTCGGCCTTGCAGGACGGGCAGACCGTGTAATGCAACCCCTTTGTCCCCGCCCGCAGGAACGGGAATGATTCAACCCATCCATCGCCATGCGCCAGGCGCAGACATTGCGAACATTGTTCCTGCGGAAAAGTGCCGTCATGGCCCGACAGCGTCGGCACGCCGATATCAGCGTTAGGCATCTGGCGATGCGAGACTTTCAGCCCGTCATCCGACAAAGGCTCGATCTCCATTTCGAACAGGCGCGCTTCTGTGGGCGTGTCGCAGCGATAGGGCACCGTGACCGCTGCCTGCGTCCTGCGGCAGGTGAAGAACAGCGCATTGAGGTAGGTTTGCGTATCCCGCCCGGCGACCACTGACCAGATACAGGCCCCCAGCACGTTTTCCGAACGCGCGCCCTGCCCCCCCGGCATTGCTGCCCCACGATTCCAATCATCAGATGTGTCGATGATCTTGTTGTCAAATGAGAGCACGTAAAAGGACATCGGAATCGCTCGGTTCGCTATGGGCAACCTCCTTATGTTTTGACAAGCTTCGTTTAGAAAACCCTAATGAGAAGACTTTCGAAGGAAAAAATTAACCGCCGCCTTGCGATCCCTTTACACTCTTTATCAATGGGTTAAGAAACGTCGCCTTTGACTGACACTTCAATGCCCACCCCCAAAAGCACAAACGCCCCACCTTGCGGCGGGGCGTCCGGTAAGACGGGCAGGACAAGGCCCCACCTCACGCGTGCTTAGCCGCGCTCTTCGATGATCTGCACGAGGTGGCTGATCTTGTTGACCATCCCCCGCACCGACGGCGTGTCTTCCAACTCGCGCGTGCGGTTCATCTTGTTCAGACCCAGACCCTTGAGCGTGGCCGTCTGGATGGCCGGGCGGCGGGCGGCCGAGGCCACCTGCTTTACGACGATTGTCTTCTTTGCCATGTTCCTCAGGCCTCCACTGCTTCGGCGTCAGCCTTTTTCAGGATGTCAGCCACTTTCTTGCCACGGCGCGCGGCCGTCTGGCGGGGGCTGGCTTCCTTTTGCAGACCGTCGATGGTTGCCCGGATCATGTTGTAGGGGTTCTGCGACCCGATGGATTTCGCCACCACGTCCTGCAGGCCCAGCATTTCGAACACGGCGCGCATCGGGCCGCCGGCGATGATGCCCGTACCGGCAACTGCCGTGCGCATCACAACCTTGCCCGCACCATGGCGGCCTTCGATGTCGTGGTGCAGGGTGCGGCTGTCTTTCAGCGGCACGCGGATCATCTGGCGCTTGGCCTGTTCCGTGGCCTTGCGAATGGCCTCCGGCACTTCCTTGGCCTTGCCCTTGCCATAGCCCACGCGGCCGCGCTGATCGCCGACCACCACAAGTGCCGCAAAGCCAAAGCGCTTGCCGCCCTTTACAGTCTTGGACACACGGTTGATCGCGACCAGACGGTCAGCGAATTCCGGTGTTTCTTCCGGCCGGTTGTCGCGGCGCTGGCCACGGTCTTCCCGGCGATTTTCACGTTCTGCCATCTGGCATTCCTTATCGTGGTGGCACCGCAGTGCCGAAATGGGCCAATCCTGCTGTGCGGGGCGCTGCGCCCCGCGCGCGGATCATCGGGGCGGTGTTGCCACCGCCCACTGACTTAGAACTTCAGGCCACCTTCACGCGCGGCATCGGCCAAAGCCTTGATCTTGCCGTGGAAAAGGAAACCACCCCGGTCGAAATAGCACTCTTCGACCCCGGCCTTCTTTGCGCGCGCCGCAATGGTGGATCCCACCTTTGCCGCAGCCTCGACGTTGTTCTTGCCGACGAACCCGAGGTCTTTTTCCAGCGAGGACGCCGCCGCAATCGTCACACCCTTCACATCGTCGATCAGCTGAACGCTGATGTTCTTTGACGAACGGTGCACCGAAAGGCGCAGACGACCATGCGAGGTCGCCTTGATCTTGTTCCGGACGCGCACGCGGCGCTTGAGGAACAGCTCTCTTTTGTTGTTTGCCATGTTCCCGGTCCTTACTTCTTTTTGCCTTCCTTGCGGAACACGAACTCATCCTTGTAGCGGATGCCCTTGCCCTTGTAGGGCTCGGGCTTGCGCCATTCGCGGATGTTCGCGGCGACCTGACCAACAAGCTGCTGGTCGATCCCTTCCACAACGATTTCGGTTTGTTTCGGCGATGTGACGGTCACACCAGCGGGCACTTCAAAGTTCACATCATGGCTATAACCCAATGACAGCTTGAGCACATTGCCCGCCACTGCCGCGCGGTAACCCACGCCCTGGATTTCCATTTCCTTCTTGAAGCCCGTGGTCACACCGATCACCAGGTTTTCCACCATCGACCGGGCCATGCCCCACTGCTGACGTGCCCGCTTGGATGTACCCCGCGGCGTCACTTTCACAGCGTCATTCTCGATCGTCAGCGTCACATCATCCGTGGCCGTAAAGCTGCGGGCGCCTTTCGGCCCCTTCACTTCAATGGTCTGCCCCGAAATCGTGGCCGACACACCCTTGACCAGGGCGACGGGTTTCTTGCCAATACGCGACATGTTCCCCCCTCCCCTTAGAATACGGTGCAGAGCACTTCGCCACCAACATTGGCGGAGCGTGCTGCTGCATCTGACATGACACCTTTCGGCGTCGATACGATGGAAACCCCAAGGCCGTTGCGGACCGACGGGATTTCGCTGACACCCATGTAAACCCGACGGCCGGGCTTGGACACGCGCTTGATTTCGCGGATCACGGGGGTGCCTTCATAGTACTTCAGGCTGATGACCAGCTCGCCCTGACCATTGTCAGAGTCGCTTTTTTCATAGCCACGGATATAGCCTTCTGCCGCCAGCACATCGAGCACCCAGGCCCGCAGTTTGGACGCAGGGCTACGCACGGTCGACTTGCCACGCATCTGGGCGTTGCGGATACGCGTCAGCATATCGCCGAGAGGATCGTTCATCATCATCGGTCGATCTCCTTACCAGCTCGACTTGACCATGCCGGGGATCTGACCGAACGAGGCCAGATCACGCAGCATGATGCGCGAGAGTTTCAGCTTACGGTAGTAAGCATGGGGACGGCCCGTCAGCTGGCACCGGTTGTGCATGCGCGTGGCCGAGGAGTTGCGGGGCAGTGAGGCCAGTTTGAGCGTCGCCTTGAAACGCTCTTCCATCGGCTTCGACTGATCGGTGATCACCGCTTTCAAAGCTGCGCGCTTGGCCGCATGTTGCTTGACCAGCTTTTCGCGCTTTACTTCGCGGTTTACCATTGATTTCTTTGCCATATCTCTGGTTCCCCCGATTACGCTGTGAACGGCATGTTGAACGCTTTCAACAATGCCTTCGCTTCCGCATCGGTATGTGCGGTGGTGCAGATGATGATATCCATGCCCAGAACGTCATCGACCTTGTCAAAATCGATTTCCGGGAAGACGATCTGTTCTTTCAGACCCATGGCATAGTTGCCACGGCCATCGAACGAGGTCGGCTTCACGCCGCGAAAGTCGCGGACGCGGGGCAGTGCGATGGTGATCAGGCGATCCAGAAATTCATACATCCGGTCGCCCCGCAGCGTGACCTTGCAGCCCAGCGGCATTTCTTCCCGCACGCGGAACCCGGCGATGGATTTCTTGGCGTGGGTGATCACGGCCTTCTGGCCGGCGATCAGGGTCAGCTGTTCGGCTGCGGTTTTCACCTTCTTGGTGTCTTTCACAGCTTCGCCAACGCCCATGTTGATCACGATCTTGTCCAGACGCGGGATCTGCATGTCGTTCTTGTAGGCAAATTCCGACTTCAGCGCCGCGCGGATGCGTGCCTTGTAATCGCCCTTCAGGCGCGGGGTATAGGTGGCCTGGTCAAGCATCAGATCGCCTCCCCGGTTGTCTTGGCGTAACGGACCTTCTTGTCACCTTCCATGCGGAAGCCGACGCGCGTTGGTTTGCCATTCTTGTCAACGATGGCCAGGTTCGACAGGTCAATCGGCATCGCCTTCGGGATGCGGCCGCCCTGCGTGGCCTGGGATTGTTTCGTGTGGCGGATCGCGATGTTCACGCCATCAACCACGGCCTTGTTGGCCGCAGGCATGACGGCCGAAATCGCACCGGTCTTGCCCTTGTCCTTGCCGGTCAGCACGACGACCGTATCACCTTTTTTCAGCTTGGCGGCCATCACAGCACCTCCGGCGCAAGGCTGATGATCTTCATGAAGTTCTTGGCGCGCAACTCACGCACCACCGGCCCGAAGATACGCGTGCCGACCGGTTCACCCTGGTTGTTCAGGATGACGGCAGCGTTGCGGTCAAAACGGATAGAGGTGCCGTCTTCGCGGCGAACTTCCTTGGCGGTGCGGACAACGACGGCCTTGCGCACGTCGCCTTTTTTCACACGGCCTTTTGGAATGGCTTCCTTGACCGACACCACGATGATGTCGCCCACGGATGCATAGCGGCGGTGCGAACCGCCCAGAACCTTGATGCACTGAACCCGGCGCGCGCCAGAGTTATCAGCAACATCCAGATTGGTCTGCATCTGGATCATTTAGGTTTCTCCCGACCTTTGAGGGTTATCCTCAGGGTTTCGATGGAGCTGTTCAGGGGTTACTTACGCCGTGGCGTCAGTGACCACCGTCCAGCGTTTCGTTTTGGAAATCGGCGCACATTCCTCGATGCGGACGGTGTCGCCGGTCTTGTAGGTGTTGTTCGCGTCGTGGGCCCGGTACTTTTTGGACTTCCGAACGGTCTTTTGCAGCAGCGGGTGCTTGAAGCGGCGTTCGACCAGAACCGTGATGGTCTGCTCGTTCTTGTCCGAGGTCACGACACCCTGCAGAATACGTTTTGGCATGGCGGTTCCCTCAGTTCGCTGCTTCAGCGGCTTTTGCGGTCAGCACGGTCTTGATCCGTGCCACGTCACGGCGCACAGCGCGCATCCGTGCGGTATTCTCAAGCTGGCCGGTGGCCTGCTGGAAGCGCAGGTTGAACGCTTCCTTCTTCAGCGAAACCAGCGTGTCACGCAGCTGATCCGGCGTTTTCGTGCGCAACTCGGACGCAGCGTTCGCGGCGACGGCCTTCGTTGCTTTGGCAGTGGCTTTCTTGGCCATGCGGTCGTTTCCTTTTACAATCGCCAGAAGGCCCCATGAAAAGCAGGGTTACCTTGAACCTGGCGGATCAATGATGAACCACCGAATCCGGTCGCCCGGAATCGTTGGATGGGGCCGTATAGGGGAAGGCGCGAAGGGGAGCAAGGGGGAAGTTGGTGTTTCAGAAAACGCAGAGATGAACGGCTATTTGCAAGGTATCTGTACTTTCATTCACTCTATAAACCACTGCAGAAAGCAAAATGATCACTTGCCTTAGCGCTGAGAAATCACGCGGGCCTTGAAGGCGGCTTCAATGTTGGCCGCCTCGTCCAGCCCGAACAGCACGATGGGCAGGATCACTCCGTCAGGATGCGGCATGACCGTGGCCCATCGTCCACCGAATTTGCGCAGTGCGGCCTCGGCCTGCGGTTGTGGCAGCGGGCCACGGACATGCGAAGGCAGGAAAAGCGCGCCGGGGGGTTTGCCGGCACGGTGGCTGACAGGATGCACCGCCGCTATGCGCGACCATGCAATCCGGGTCGGGCCGGTGCCCATGTCAAACAGCAGGCCGCCCGCATCCACCGTCAGGGTACCCGACGCCACATCCGCAGGCAGACGCCGTTTCAGGCTATATGCCATGAACAGCGGCACGATGATGCCGAGGGAAATGAAACCATAGAACCCCGCCCGGAACAGCATCGTCGGGTTGGGCCCCAAATCACCGTCGAACTGGGTGATCAGATAGGCGACATAGACAGCAATGCCCACGAAACACAAAGGCCCGATCCACGACGCGGCCAGGGGGCCACGCTTTACCACAAAACGGATCATCTGACTGTCGTCCGCCACGCTGTGCGACCCTCGGTTTGGCTTTCGGCCGGGCTTGGGCCAAGCGCCCCAGGATGTAAAATCTGAAAAGGGCCAAATCGCCAGAGCGTTTTTTGTTTCGTTGCATTGTCAGCGGTCCGCAATCTACATCTTGATCCGCGATTGCCGCATCACGCCCATGCGCCCGACCTCGCGCTCAAGGTCGCGCACCATCCATGCCGGGAAAATCACATTCATCCTGCGCACTTCACTGCCGCATCAGCACCTCTTGGCATACGCTGAAACTTTCTGCCCAGTCATAGCTTCCTGCCGGATACAGCCCCACGTCCAGTTCCGCCTTGTCCCACACCACGCAGACTTGCACTGTGATCGCCTTTTCATCTGTGGCCAGCAAACGGTCAGGCAATTCCAGACGGACCCCATACCGCCAGCTTTCGCCCGGCGCCAACACGGTCAGTTCCGCGATGCGTTTGGGCGGCCCGCCCCGGTTGAACGACTGCCGCAGCTGCGTGCGCCTGTCCTGATAACTTCTGATCACCCGGCGCATGATCGCGTCAGCCGGAAAGGCCAATGGCGTGTGACCCCGGTTCGTAAAGACGATATCCAGCCGGCCCTGATCCAGATCATAAAGCGGGCTTGCCGGGTTGATCCGGGCGATATCAACCTCTGCGGCGACATCCAGTGTGATTTCCATGGTCACAGGCCTCGTTCCTTTCATTTCCTCATCTTGCGCAACGGAACTTGCCGTCATCGCGGCACCCAACAGCACTATGGCCAAGGTTAAACGATTTCGCACGTGATCGCCGCCCGCCCGAGGCCCGCGCCAGATCGCAGCAGCTTTTGCGCTTCGATTTCGACAAAGTAGAAAAAGCGCGGCTTCAAGTTCATGTCGCCATAGGTGGACATGACGTTATCATTCTGGGGCAATGTGATGGTTGTCGTTGTGCCATTAGCGCGCTTGTACGCAACCGACCCCGTCGTGTTGCCAGGGTAAAAATACTCATCATCCAAACCGAAGGTGTGCCCGAATTCATGGATGAAAACATACCCCGCGTCGACGGTATCAGTTGCGTGAAGGGTCATCAGGCCCAATCCGACGCTTGATGTCCCCGGACCGGGAAGAAGATCAACCAGTATGTCCTCTCCCGACGTCACAAACGAGGCGACAAACCGTATCGCCAAAGTCTTGGTCGGCGGCGTGCAGGCCGGATCGACCACTTTGACGCCATATTTGCCTGACCACGCAGAAGCTGCAATCGATGTCATACCGGTCTGAACCGCCGCCTTTTGTGCGGCCGTTACGGCCGCATAAACGGTGTTCCACTTGAACTTTACTTCTATGACAACTTCATTTCCCGCAAGGTCAACTGTCATTGTAAACTTGATCGGAAAGTTTGTGTGCTGGGTCGATAACACCCAGATGGATCCGTGTTCAGAAACCTTTTTCACAAACGTATCGCACCAGCAGCATGGCGTCACGGCATTGGCCGGAGCCCCCGCATTTGCGCCCCCGGCCTGGGCAGGGGTACTGGTTGGGCCGAGTGCACCCGGTGTCGGTGTTACTGCCATCAGGTCACACCTGCCCGCTGTTCAATCAGACTGTCCAACCGGCCTCTGCCATAATGTGCCAAAAACGCAACCGGATCTTGGCCCATATCCTTGGCTTGTTGCACAGCGTCCGCCGCCCAGCCGAACTGCGGGTCGTGCAGGAAACCCGTTCCAAGAAAGAAAGCGATGGCAACGTGGGTCTTCAGCGCCGCACCGCCGCGCAAACCCGCCCTTTCAACCTCTCTTTGTGAGCAGGCAATGAATTCTGCTTTGGGAAAGCTGCGCCGCGCATCAGGCCCGACATCCCAGGCATCCAGCAAAAAGTCGATTGCCGCTTCCGGCGATGTGCGCGCATCCGCGAGCCACGCTGCATGTGCTTGACTACGCTGCAAAGCAGCCGGCACTTTCTCACCCTTCAGCCCCATCGTCTGTTCGGCAATCTTGCAAAAGACATGTCTTGCACGTGCAATGCGCAGGTCTTCGTCGCCATCACATGCGTTGCCCGCAAGCCTGCGCGCAATCTCGGCGTACCGCGGATCGCTGGCAAAATGCAGTCCCAGCCAACCGCACGGGATCAGATACCAGCAGACCCCCCCCACCGTTCCGATGCCAAAGCCAAGCGCCGCAGCGTAAGCTTTTTTCGCAAATTCCTTTGACCGCACCTCGCCCAAACCATTGTACCGCATCGCATTTATCCGGAAAAGCGCATCGCGGTATGTCGGCCAATAGGTTTCAAACGCAATCTCGGACATCAAACGACTGGAAAACCTCTCCAAACTTGGCGTCCTTCAACAATCCGAACAAAAGCAACCGATGCCACAAGTATTATCCGGAAGTATTAGCGCGACAAGGCCGTACTTTCCTGACATTCCGAATGGGAAAGCCCCCCTGTGGGCACTACCCCCAGCCATAGTTGAAGCTGACCGAAATCCGCTCTTCCTCTGCCATGTTCATCGGCACTTCGTGCCGCAGCCAGCTTTCCCAGAGCAACACTTCGCCAACCTCGGGCTGCACATAGACGAACTGCTGCAACTCTTGCGCCGCCTTCTTCATCCGCAAAGGCGCGTGCATCATCATCGGCAGACGCGGGTCTTCCAGTTTCAGCGCACTCGTCCCCTTGGGCATCGCGACATAGGTTGTGCCCGAGATCACCGATTGCGGATGGATGTGGCTGGCATGCATGCCACCTTCCGGCAGGATGTTGATCCAGAGGCTGTCACATTTCAGCTTGCGCGCGCCAAGGTCGAACCCGAGGTCTTTGACAAACGCCGCCACATGCTTGTCCAACGCCTTTTCCAGATCGCCAAAGATCGGGAACCGCCAGGGCAGATCGTTCAAAGATGAATAGGACGTGTAGCCCGGATAGCCCTGCGCCTCACACCAGTCCTGCCCGGCCTCATCATCCTCGGCAATCGCCTGACACGCGGCGCTCAGATCGGCGTAATCGACCTTTTTCTTGGCAAGGTCATTGAGTGCAGCACGGTAAAGGCGCGTGACGAAAAGCGAAGTGATGTCCGGCATGGTATTTCCTTGCAAAGCCCCCTGCCCTAACCCCTCCCCACAAAGGGGGGAAAGCGCCCGGCGGCACCGTTATGAAAAAGGCCCCACCGTTTCCGGCAGGGCCCTGTTTCGTAGGGTGGGTGTCAACCCACCATCCTTACCAGTCTTCGCGGGCGACCACGCGGGTGGTCACCGGAAGTTTCATCGCGCCAAGGCGCAGGGCCTCGCGTGCGATTTCTTCGCCGACACCGTCGATCTCGAACATGATCCGGCCCGGTTTCACCTTGGCCGCCCAATAGTCGTTCGACCCCTTACCTTTACCCATCCGCACTTCGACGGGCTTTGCCGACACCGGCGTATCCGGGAAAATCCGGATCCAGACCCGGCCTTGACGCTTCATGTGGCGTGTGATCGCGCGGCGGGCCGCTTCGATCTGGCGCGCCGTCACACGCTCTGGCTCGGTCGCCTTCAGGGCGAACGAACCGAAGTTGATCAGGAACCCGCCCTTGGCCTCACCATGGATGCGGCCTTTGTGCATTTTGCGGAATTTAGTGCGCTTTGGTTGCAGCATCTGTTTTCACTCCTTACGCGCGTTCACGGTCGCGGCGCGGCGGGCGCGGTGCAGCACCCTCCTGAGCCTCGGCCTGACGGCGGTCATGCGCTTGCGGATCATGCTCAAGGATTTCGCCTTTGAAGATCCAGACTTTCACCCCGATGATGCCATAAGGCGTCGAGGCTTCGGACAGCGCATAGTCAATATCCGCACGCAGCGTGTGCAGTGGCACGCGGCCTTCGCGGTACCATTCCGTACGCGCGATTTCAGCCCCGCCCAGACGGCCCGACACGTTGACACGAATGCCAAGCGCGCCAATCCGCAT
>JALOSO010000154.1 GCA_025458385.1 Paracoccaceae bacterium
CAATGGCTGCAGGAGCTGCAATGATGAGATCAGAAAAACACTAGCGAGCCCTACGGTGGGTCGTTCCACTCGGCACACAACGCTTGACCCACCAACCACCCAAACACAGGGCCGCGCCCGACCTCGGGATGGCGCACCAACGCTGGTTCTAGGCACTTTATCCCTCCACCCCTCCCACCGCAGTTCTGCTGGCAACCGTTGCAATGCGCCCTCCCGGGGGGAGGTCGGGCGCGGCCCGGCGGCGCAAGCGCCTTGATTCCGGGCCAAGGGGGTGCTTTTGGCGGGCGTTTCGGCCTACCCTGCCCGCGCAGGTGTGCGCGAGCGTTCGCACCTGAAAATGCTTGATCCTTGGGCTCATTTGCGCCAGCCTCTGTGCAGGAGACATTCCTATTTCGGCGTGTCGACGAACCCGATTTATGCTTTTGAATAGGCTTTCATTTTTGCATGGAGACATCCGATGTCAATTTCTGCCGGTGGACGTGAGATTCCAACACGCGGCCTTGCCTTGACCCAGGACCAACAGGATCGCATTAGCCGCACGTTGAACCGCGTGCCTGCTGCACATCTACGCAGCTTGCAATATCTGTCATTCCGCGACCGCGATGTTCGGGTGCGCGATGCGGCCGGGGCCTATACCGGCGAAACCCGCGAATATGCCGGTGGCTCGACCTCTTCGCTGGATCGGGGCTGGCAAGCCATGGACCCGGCTGCGCGGCGGTTCATGATCATGCTGGACATCGACAGTTTTGATCCGGCCCAGCGTGCAATCAACGCGCGGGTTGGAGGGCTGCACTACACGCTGCTGCACGAACTGGGCCATCTCGTGGACTGGTCCTATTCTGCGTTTGACTGGATCAGGCGAAACGATCCCGAAGGTTTTGCTGCAATTGCGCAGCGCGATCACAGTGGCATCACCCATGGTGCGCAGGAACGATTTGCCGATGTCTACGCAGATCTGATCTTTTACTCGGAAGGCCAAAGACCCACGAACAGGGCGATGCAAGCTGTTCTCGCCTCGCCAGCATTTTCAAGTGTTCCCGGCTTTCGCGCTCGCATGCCCTGATAAAGACGAGCGTAGGGTGGGTGAAACCCACGTCTCTCTCTTTCCAACCTCAGTGCCGCGCCCGACCTCGGGATGGCGCACCGACGCTGGTTCTAGGCGCTTTATCCCTCAACCCCTCCCACCGCATTTCTGCTGGCAACCGCTGCAAAGCGCCCTCCCGGGGGGAGGTCGGGCGCGGCCCGGCGGCGCAAGCGCCTTGATTCCGGGCCAAGGGGTGCCTGTTGCGGGCGTTCGGTTAGACTTGTAGGTCGGGGCTTGCCCCGACTTCTTGCGCGTCCTGACCGGGGGCCAAGAAGTGCCCTCAGCTAACGTCCTGCCCTACCCGGGTCGCGAAAGCGTTCGCGGGCGTTCGCACCTTAAAACGGTCCACTGGACCGTTTTCCCCCGCCGAGGGGCGGGGCGGTGCTCACCCCAACCTCGGGATGGCGCACCAACGCTGGTTTTAGGCACTTTTTCCCGCAACCCCTCCCACCGACATTCTGCTGGCAACCGTTGCAAAGCGCCCTCCCGGGTGGGGTGAGGGAGGACCGTGGGCCCTGTGGGGCCGCGAAAGCCCCCTGAACGGGCCATGCCGTTGGTTGCTCGAACCAATGGTGCAACCAATGGCATACCCGGCGGCGCATTCGCGCCTTGATTCCGGGTCAAGGGGTGCTTGTGGCGGGCGGTCTGTCCTACATGGCCCGCAAAAGCCTGTGGCCCGCAAAAGCCTGTGTGGGCGGCCAGTCGCGCGGCGCGCGGAAACCGCCATCTATTCCCCGCGCGGAAACCGCTTGCTTTCTTCCAACACGTTCAGGTCCATGTGATTGCGCATATACCGCTCGGACGCGGCCCGCAGGGGTTGGTGATCCCAGGGGTAATAGGCCCCGTTGCGCAAGGCGGCATAAACCACCCAGCGGCGTGCCTGTGATGCGCGCACCTCGGCGTCATATTGCGCCAGATTCCAGCGCGCCGCCACCGCGGCCCGCAATCGCGCCAGCGTTGCCGCATGCGCAGGGTCCGCGGCAAGGTTGACCACCTCATCCGGATCAGTTGCCAGATTGAACAGCATGTCTGGATCAGCCGGGCAGTGGATGTATTTCCAGGGCCCGTCAACCAGCCCGACCATCGGCGTAATCGTGCCTTCGGCCGCGTATTCCATCGCCACAGCTGACCTTTGCGCCTGCCCCCTTGCCAAGGGCACCAGCGTCTCGCCATCTGTCCAGGGCAGGATCTCGGCCATCGAGATGCCGGCCAGGTCGCACAGGGTGGGCGCAAGGTCGATGGTGCTGACCGGCGTTGCCACTGTCTGGGGCGAAAGGCCCGGCGCGGCGATCATCAGGGGAACGCGCGCCGCGCCTTCAAAGAAGTTCATCTTGAACCACAGGCCCTTGCGACCCAGCATTTCGCCATGATCCGACACGAAAACCACGATCGCCTCTTGTCGTGTCTCTTTCAACGTTGCGAGGATCGTCCCGATCTTGTCATCGACATAGCTGATATTGGCGAAATAGCCCTGGCGCGCGCGGCGGATGTGGTCGGGCGTCACGTCAAGGCTGCGCCAGTCGCAGGCGTCCATCAGGCGTTTGGAGTGGGGGTCCATCGCCGCATAGCTGCACCCTTCGGGCGCTTCGCATTCAGGTGCGCCTTCGTACAGATCCCAGTATTTGCGCCGTGCGACAAACGGATCATGCGGATGGGTAAAGCTGACGGTCAGACACCACGGCCGTGCATCGCCGCCGCGTGACAGGTCATACAGTTTCTGCACCGCCTGATGGGCCACATCATCATCATACTCCAGCTGGTTGGTGATCTCGGCCACACCGGCGCCGGTCACCGAACCCAGATTGTGATACCACCAGTCGATCCTTTCCCCCGGTTTGCGGTAATCAGGCGTCCAGCCGAAATCGGCAGGGTAGATATCTGTGGTCAGGCGTTCTTCAAACCCGTGCAACTGATCGGGGCCGACGAAATGCATCTTGCCCGAAAGGCAGGTCTGATACCCTGCGCGCCGCAGATGATGCGCATAGGTCGGGATATCGGATGCGAATTCCGCCGCATTGTCATAGACCCGCGTGCGCTGCGGCAATTGCCCGGACATGAAGGCCGCCCGCGCCGGTGCGCAAAGCGGGCTTGCCGTATAGGCATTGGCAAAGCGCACAGACCGCGCCGCCAACGCCCGCAGATGCGGCACCTGCAGGAACGGCGCCGGACCATCGGGAAACAACGTGCCTGTCAACTGATCGACCATCACGATCAGGATATTCGGTCTGGTCATCTTGCCCCCTGTGCCGTGCGCACAGATTTCCCATGCCACCGCACCCGGTCTGTCCTGCAAACGACCCCTGACATCCTATTGCGCATAGGGCGAATGCGCCTCGTCCAGCAGCGCCTTGATCTGCCGCAGATGATGATCGGCAAAGCCGGGATAGGCCTCCCACTCTTGCGCCGTCTTTTCGGCCACGGCGTCGGGCAACAGGCGCAAGGGCCGCCCCGTCTGCAGCGCGCGGATATAGGTCTCGGCGGCACGTTCGAAATAGTAAAGCCGGTTGAAGGTTTCCGCGACCGTCCGCCCCACCACAAGCACCCCGTGATTGCCCATGACCAGCACGATCATCTTCGGGTCGGCCAGAAGGGCGGCACAACGCGCACCTTCCGCCGCAAAGGCCATGCCGCCATATTCGCTGTCCACCACATGGCGGCCATGAAACATCGCACTGTTCTGATCGATCGCCGGCAAGCGGCTGTCCGCAAGGCTGGCAAGCACGGTTGCAAACGGCGAATGCACATGCATCAGACAGCGCGCATGCGGATGCGCCCGATGCACAGCGGCATGCAGACCCCAGGCTGTGGGGTCTGGCGCATCCGGCCGCTCCATGGTGGCCGGGTCATGCGCGTCAATTTCAAGCAGGTCGCTGGCCCGGATACGCGCGAAATGCCGCCCGTTCGGGTTGATCAGAAATCGCGTGCCATCGGCATTCACGGCCAGGGAAAAGTGGTTGGCCACCGCTTCATGCAGGTTCTGCCGGGCGGCCCATTGAAAACTGGCTGCAAGATCAACGCGTTCTGCCCAGTTGGTCAGGTTACGGGCGGGGTGGTTCATGCTGTCACCTTTCGGGATGCAGGGGTGGGAACAGGCAGGCAAGGGTCAAGGCTAAGACTTTGGTAAGGCCCGGATGGCAGGATGTCGCAACATGCAGTCTGGCGCGTAGGGGGCCATCCGACAATGCAGCATAATTTGGACACAGTTCGCAACAGAACAGGAAAAAATACCCCCAATCCTCCGCATTTCCGCCGCAACGCCCAACCATCCTTTCTTCAGGGCAAGAAAAGAAAGGGTGCTGAAATGCAGGTATTCCGACCGATAGACTATGTTCCCGCAACACTTGTGGGCCGTGGTTTCCGGGTCATGCTGGCAGGGGCGGATGCGAATGATCCGGTCGCCGACAAGCTGGCCCGACTGGGTGGCGAAGTGGAGGCCGAGCCTGAGGGGTTCATGGCGCTTGGCGCCGTGATGGATGATCCGCAAGGTTACGGGCTGTTCGTCATCAGTGTTGATGGCGTTGGCGGCGATGAATCGGCCAAGCGTATCTGCAGCCTGCTGAAAGGGGCCTACCCGCGCCTGCCGGTCATCATCATCGGCGGCCAATGCCGCGATCAAAGCTTTCCCGAAGAAATCGTCGAGCCTGTGCAACTGCGTGCGCCATTGTCGTCGATTTCCCTGCGGGTCGGGTTTGAACATGCCATGCGGGAACGCATGATGTGGAACGCTGACTGAAACCACCAGACAGACCCTTGGGCGCGCAACCCGTATTGCGCGCCATTCACATGGTGCCGGGCGGTCTGTGGGACGGGCGCACGGCATCGCAGCCGATATTGCCGCAAGAACGTTCTTTTGATCTTGGGCGCAAATCCGGCCCGCGGGGCGGACAGCCGGGTGTCAGGCAAGAGCGAGGTTTGTCACCGACTCGCGGCCATCGCGGCCAGCCTCGATGTCAAAGGTCACCGGCTGGCCATCTTTCAGGCTGCGCAGGCCGGCACGCTCCAGTGCGGTGATATGCACGAAAACGTCCTTCTTGCCGCCTTCCGGGGCAATAAAGCCGTAGCCCTTCGTTTCGTTGAACCATTTCACGGTGCCTTTGGCCATCGTGCCATCTCCCTCATGATGACCGCCCGCGGAAATGCGGCGGTCTGGTTCCGTCAGCTTTCGGTCGCGTGCTGTGGCCGTCATGCGGAGACAGTGGTCGCAAAGTTAACGTCGCCCGCCGATATGGAACGCGGCCCGTTGGCTTTGCAAGCGTGATTTGCGGATCAGGCGGGTTCCTGCACGCCCTGATGGCTGCGCGCGGGGCGCGGGGCGATCATGCGGGCCAGCCCCAGCACGACGACAGCGCAGCCCGTCCCGGCCCAGACAGCCAGCGCCGAAAGCAGAGGTGCGCCAAAGATCGCAAGGGCGACAATCGCGGCAAAAAACCCGGCAAAGCCACCAAGAATGCCTAGAACTGCTGCCATGATCCGGCCCTTTCCATGAAATCACCATGGCAGGATGACCCCCGGATTCAGGCGGAAATAAGGCGTCAATGCGCCAATCTGGGGGTGTTCCGGCCCCTGTGCCGCCAACAGCCCCGTGACGGCCTAGCGCGTGGCATCAGCCAGAATGATCTCGGCCGCCTTCCAGCCCAGCATCATCGCCGGGGCATTGGTGTTGCCCGCAATGATCACCGGAAACGCACTGGCGTCGGCCACGCGCAAGCCGGCCACCCCATGCACGCGCAGCCGCGCGTCGACAACCGATGTCGCCGCATCCGGCCCCATGCGGCAGGTGCAGCTGGGGTGATAGACCGTCCCTGATCTTTGCCGGAAATCCTGGATCAGCGCTTCATCCGTCTGGACAGCCGGACCGGGGCGCAATTCTTCCTTGATCAGCGCTGCCATCGCCGGTTGCGCCGCGATCTTGCGCAGGAATTTCACCGCATCCAGCATTTCGGCCACGTCATGATTGGTGGAAAACGCATTCGCCGTGATCACCGGGTGCTGCAGCGGATCAGCCGTGGCAATGCGGATATGGCCCCGGCTGGTCGGGCGGCAGTTCGACAGCCCGATCGACATGCCCGACCAGGGATCGGGTGTCAGCACCGGGCGTTCGCCTGCCTTTGGCAACAGCGTTGAAAAGGCCTGCAGATAAAGCTGCATGTTCGGCCTGTCCAATCCCGGCCTTGTGCGGAAAAATCCGCCCGCGTGGTTGATCGACTTGGCAAGTGGCCCCTGCCCGAACAACGCCCATTCCACACCGGCGCGCAGCTTGCCCCACCAGGGCCGCAGCACATCGTTATAGGTGGGCACCCGCATGGCCCAGGTATAGTTGATGCCTTGATGGTCGCTCAGGTGATCGCCGACATTGGGGTTGTCCTGCACCACCGGCAGGCCCAGCGACTGCAGCAAACGGCCCGGCCCGATCCCTGACAGTTGCAACAGTTGCGGTGAGTTGATCGCCCCGCCGGACAGGATCACCTCGGCCTTGCAGCGCAGTTCCTTGCGCTGTCCATCCTGCAGATATTCCACACCTACGGCCCGCCCGTCGCTGATGATGATCCGGGTTACCATCGCCTGCGTGATCACGCGCAGATTGTGCCGCCGCATGGCCGGACGCAAAAAGGCGCGGGCCGCCGAATTGCGCCGCGCGTTGCGGATCGTCATCTGATAGATGCCTGCGCCTTCCTGCTCAGCCCCGTTGAAATCAGGGTTCCACGGCAGGCCCGCCTGCCCACAGGCTGCGCGGTATGTGTCAACAAGGGGGTGCAACCCCTTGCGATTGCTGGAAATGAACAGGGGGCCGCCAAGGCCGCGCCAGGCATCACCGCCGGCCTCGTTATCCTCCATCGCGCGATAAGCCTGCAGCACATCATCCCAGCCCCAGCCCGGATTGACGCCCCACTCGTCATAATCGGCCCGATGCCCGCGGATATAGACCATCGCATTGATGCTGGATGACCCGCCCAGCAGCTTGCCCCTTGGCCAATGGTCGCGCTGACCGTCAAGGCCCGGATCGGGTTCGGTCTTGTACAGCCAGTTGACCGCCGGGTCATAAAACAGCTTGCCATAGCCCAGCGGCAATCCCACGTAAAAGCGCCGGTCGCTGCCCCCGGCCTCAAGCACGGTCACCCGGTGCCGGCCATTTGCCGTGAGCTTGTCTGCCAGAACGCAACCCGCGCTGCCCGCACCGATGATGATATAGTCAGGGTCTTCCATCTGCGTCCCGCCGGGCTTGTTGCCCATGGGTCTGTCTAGCGGCTGTCGGCCAGCATCCCTGCGCCTTGCCCGACGCATTCATGTCGATTTTGATCACAGCCGCCGGCCATCTTGGGCAACCGCAGAATGATGACGGCCGGATTTGCCACGGCCGCCGCCTGACAATCCGCAACAAGCCGGGCCACGGTCGTCTCAAGATGGCAGGCTTGCGCCTTTTCCACATGCGCGGCAACCGTCACGGCCTGCCCTGCGGCAACCCCGCAGGCCATCAGCCCATTTGACAACGCATCAAGCTGCTTCATCGCCATGTAGAACACCAAAGTTGCGCCCGGCCGGGCAATCTCGGCCAGATCGGGCGCTTCGTCTGCCGTGCTACAGGTGCCCGTGGCCAAGACCAGCCGGTCTGTGACACCCCGTTCCGTCAAAGGCTGGCACAGTTGCGCCGCAGCCGCCGCAGCCGCTGTAATTCCGGGGATCACCTCAACCGCGATGCCATGCGCCCGCGCAGCCGCGATTTCTTCGGCCGCCCGGCCAAAGATCATGGGATCACCCGATTTCAACCGCACCACGCGCTGCCCGCCAAGCGCAGCCGCGACGATGGCCGCGTCGATCCGTGCCTGCGGCCAGCTGTGTGCGCCAACCTCTTTGCCCACGAACACCTGTTGTGCGGCCGGGTTGGCGTGGCGCAGCGCCGCCGGATCAACCAGCCGATCATAGTAAATGATGTCCGCCTGCCCCAGACAGCGCACCGCGCGCAGCGTCAAAAGGTCCGCCGCCCCCGGCCCTGCCCCGACAAGGCTGATCAAGCCGCGGCGCGGCAGAGGTTCGGCAGGCGCGGTCCCTTCGGTCGTTCGATGCAAAAAGTTCATTCAGCCGCCTCGCGGTGCAAAGTCATGTCCAACAGTTGTGCCAGTTCCGGGCGGCAAGACCCGCAGTTCGTGCCAGCCCCGGTTGCAGCACCGATTGCCGCGACACTGGCCAGCGCGCCATCTGCAATCGCCCGGCACAGGGTGTTGCGCCCCACCGACAGGCAGGCGCAGACAATCGGGCCAGGGTCTGGCTGGCCTGCGCCGGGGCGCCCGGCCAGAACATTTTGGTCGACTGCGGCTGTCGTCAGCAGCCCGGCCAGATGGCCGCGCGCCAGCTGCACAGGTGCAGGCCCCACGAACAGGGCGGCCATCAACTGTCCGTCCTGATAAAACGCCACGCGATGCACGCCGCGTGCCCGGTCAGCGACATGCACAGCCGGGGTCGTCAGGCCAAACAGCAAGGCAGCCCAGGCCACCCAGTCCTCAGCGGGCACAACGCCTGCCAGTTCCATCTGCACACCGCCCGCCACGGGCAACCGCGCCCAATAGGCGCAATCGGGTTGCAGATCGCCCGCCCGGCTGATCGCATAGCCATACCAGCCGGCCGCAAAAGGCCGGATCGCGACCGGCGCGGATTTGCTGGCAGGCTGGCCCGAAACCGGGTCTGTCAGCGCCGGCACCAGCGCATCGATCCTGCCCGATGGTGCCGTGGCCCCGGTCCAGTGCATCGGGGCAAAGGGATGGCCAGGTGCCACCCGGTCACTGATCAGAACCCGCAGGATCGCGCGGCCATGCGCACTTGTCACCTCGGCCAATGTCGCGGCAGCAAGACCAATTGCGCGGGCATCCTGCGGATGGATTTCCAGAAACGGTTCACCCAGATGCTGCAACAGCCGCGGCGCAAGGCCTGTGCGGGTCATGCTGTGCCACTGGTCGCG
>JALOSO010000155.1 GCA_025458385.1 Paracoccaceae bacterium
GCCTGCGGAATGGATTGCAGCCCGGCATAGGCCAGCAGCGCCACCAGCGATGTCCAATGCCAGACATCCATGATGATGATGGTGATCCAGGCATCCAGCGGGTCGTTCGTATAGTTGTAGTCGATACCGATGGCCGCAAGGCTGTGGCCCAGAAGGCCGATGTCGACGCGGCCAAAGATCTGCCAGATGGTGCCCACCACGTTGAACGGGATCAGCAGCGGCAGGGACATGAGCACAAGGCAGACGCTGGCCCAGACGCCCTTTTTGGGCATGTTGAGCGCGATGTAGATGCCAAGGGGCACCTGAATGGTCAGGATGATAGCGGAAAAGATGATCTGGCGTTGCAGCGAATTCCACAACCGGTCATCGCCAAGCCAATCTTCGAACCAGTCAAAGCTGGCCCAGAAAAAGACGTTGTCACCGAACGTGTCCTGAAAGGCATAGTTGACCACGGTCATCAGCGGGATGACGGCGGAAAAGGCCACGATCACCAGCACCGGCAGCACGAGGAACCACGCCTTGTTGTTCTGCGTCTTGTCCATCACTTGGCCCCGCTTATGCGCCAGTCATCGGCGTAGACGTTGATGCGCGCAGGGTCGAAGGTGACATGCGTCGCCTCGGCGGGCACGCCATCACCTTCGCCTGCGATGATGTTCAGGGGGATGCCCGCAGCCTCACCCCGGATGATGCGGTGGCGGCCGACGTCCTCGATCCGGCGCAGGGTGAAGGGCAGGCCCTCGCCGCGCGACAGGCGCACGAATTCGGGGCGGATGCCGATCTGGGTGCGGCCTGTTGCGGTGTAATGCGCGCCAAGGGGGATGGCGTGGCCTGCGATATGGGCAGTTGACCCTTCGATCCTGGCATCCAGCAAGTTCATGCCGGGGCTGCCGATGAAATAGCCGACGAAGGTATGCGCGGGGGTTTCGAACAATTCCTCGGGCGTGCCCATCTGCACGACGCGGCCTTCGTGCATGACCACCACCTTGTCGGCGAATGTCAGCGCTTCGGTCTGGTCATGCGTGACATAGATCATCGTATGGCCAAGCTCGCGGTGCAGCGCCTTGAGCTGGGTGCGCAGTTCCCACTTCATGTGCGGGTCGATCACGGTGAGCGGTTCGTCAAACAGGATGGCGTTCACGTCCTGCCGCACCATGCCACGGCCAAGGCTGATCTTCTGTTTGGCATCGGCGGTCAACCCGCGGGCCTTGCGATCCAGCTTGTCTTCCATGCCGATCATCTTGGCGATCTGGGCGACACGGCCTGCGATATAGTCAGGGGCCATGCCGCGATTGCGCAGGGGGAAAGCAAGGTTATCGCGCACGGTCATCGTGTCGTAGACCACCGGAAACTGGAACACCTGCGCGATATTGCGTTCTGCCGTGGGCGCATCGGTTACATCCCGGTTGCCAAACAGCACGCGGCCATGGCTGGGGCGCACAAGGCCGGAGATGATGTTCAGAAGGGTGGTCTTGCCGCAGCCAGACGCACCCAGCAGGGCATAGGCGCCGCCATCCTGCCAGACGTGATCCATTTCCTTCAGCGCGTAATCGGCATCGGATTTAGGCGCGGGGTGATAGCTGTGGGCAAGGTTCGAAAGGGTGATCTGGGCCATGTTATGCGGCCATCGCGTAGGGGGCGGGGGCAACGAGGCGGCCGTCCTGCCCGAAAATGTAAACATGGGCGGGGTCCAGCCAGACCTTGATCTGCGTATCAGGCGCAATGTCATGCACGCCATGCACAAGGCCGACCCAACGGTCGGGGCCATGCGACAGGTGCAAGAAGGATTCAGACCCGGTGATTTCGGTGACATTGACCTGCGCATCAAAGGCGATGGCGGATGCGGTCGTATGGTCAAGGGTCAGATGGTTGGCCCGGAATCCGGCACGATATGTGCCATCGGGCAAGTCGGCCAAGGGGCCACTGGCGGTGGTCTTGACATCACCAATGGTGATATGCGGCCCGGATTTGACGGCGGGCACAAAGTTCATCGGCGGGTCAGAGAATACGCGCGCCGTGGTGGCATCGGCGGGCTGGCGGTAAACCTGCGGTGTCAGGCCAAATTGCGTGACACGGCCTTCCCAAAGGGTGGCAGTGTTGCCGCCCAGAAGCAGGGCCTCTTCCGGTTCCGTCGTGGCGTAGACAAAGATGGCGCCGGATGCCTCGAATATCTTGGGGATCTCTGCACGCAGTTCCTCGCGCAGTTTGTAGTCAAGGTTGGCAAGCGGTTCATCCAGCAGAACAAGGCCTGCGTCCTTGACCAGGGCGCGCGCAAGCGCGCAGCGCTGCTGCTGGCCGCCCGACAGTTCCAGCGGTTTGCGTTGCAGGAAAGGCGTCAGCTTCAGCATCTCGGCAGTTGCGCGGACGGCGCGGTCAACCTCGGCCGCTGATTTGCCCATGATCTTCATGGGCGAGGCGATGTTGTCGTAAACGCTTAGCGCCGGGTAGTTGATGAACTGCTGATAGACCATCGCCACCTTGCGGTCCTGCACACGCATCCCCGTCACATCGCGGCCGTCCCAGTGCAGGCTGCCGGTACTTGGGCGGTCCAGGCCGGCCATCAGCCGCATCAGGCTGGTCTTCCCTGACAGTGTCGGCCCCAGCAAGACGTTCATGGTGCCCTTTTGCAGCACAAGGTCGGTGCTGTGCACATGCACCCGCCCCTCGACCAACCGTGACACCCCCCGAAGTTCCAGCACCTTGTTCCCCTATTCCGCCGCATGGGCCCGCTGTCCGCCCATAAAGGCATCCAGCGCTGCAATTTCGTCAGCTGTCATCCGCAGGCCCAGTTTGGTGCGCCGCCACACCACATCGGCAGCGGCCCGGGCATATTCCCGGGTCATCAGCCAGCGCACCTCGGCCTCTGTCAGGGTGCCGCCAAAGTGACGCCCCAGATCATCCATCGTCCTTGCCGCCCCCAGCACATCCGGTGCTTCCGTGCCATAGGCGCGGATCAGGCGGCCCGCGTGATACCCCGTCAGGAACGGATAACGCTGCTGCAGCGCCGCCGTCAGCGCTGCCACGCCATCATGCGGGAAATCACCGCCCGGCATGGCAACACGGGCGGTCCATGGGCCGGTCGCCTGCGGGAAATAGGGGGTCAGCTTTGCCAGCGCCGATTCTGCCAAACGGCGGTAGGTGGTTATCTTGCCGCCGAACACGTTCAGCAGGGGCGCGCCATTGGTGTCCAGCGACAGCACATAATCGCGCGTTGCTGCCGTGGCCGATTTTGCCCCGTCATTGTACAACGGCCGCACACCCGAATAGGTCCAGACGATATCCGCCCGCGTCACGGGTTTCTTGAAATACTGCGTCGCAAAGTTGCAAAGATAATCCTGCTCCTCGGGCGTGCAGACCGCATCCTTGGGCGCGCCCTTGTGGTCCTGGTCCGTGGTGCCAATCAGGGTGAAATCCTGCTCGTACGGAATGGCAAAGATGATCCGCCCATCCGTTCCCTGAAAGAAATAGCAGCGGTCGTGGTCAAACAGCCGTTTCGTCACGATATGGCTGCCACGCACAAGGCGCACCCCTTCGGATGAATTGATGCGCGCCACGTTGCGGATGATGTCTTCGACATAGGGACCACCGGCATTTACCAGCGCCTTTGCATGGAACTGGCTGCGGCCTGATGGCCCTTCGGTGACCACCTCCCACAGATCGCCGGCGCGGGTTGCCGATATGACGCGGGTGCCAGTCATGATCCGCGCGCCCCGCGCCTCGGCATCGCGGGCGTTCAGCACGACAAGACGCGAATCTTCGACCCAGCAATCGGAGTATTCGTAGGCGCGTTCGAATTTCGGGTTCAGGGGCGCACCCGCAGGATCATTGCGCAGATCGAGGGTGCGGGCCCCCGGCAGGATCTTTCGCCCGCCCATCGTGTCATACATGAACAGGCCAAGGCGGATCAGCCATGCCGGGCGGCGGCCCTTCATCCATGGCATAAGGCGCGACAGCAGGCGCGAGGTGGGCGTGTCGGATTCAAACCGCATCGACGGGTGATAGGGCAGCACGAAACGCATGGGCCAGCTGATATGCGGCATGGCGACCAGCAGGGTTTCGCGTTCCTCCAAGGCCTCACGCACCAGACGGAACTCAAAGTATTCCAGATAACGCAGCCCGCCGTGAAACAGTTTGGTCGAAGCGCTTGATGTGGCTTGCGCCAGGTCGCCCTGTTCGGCCAGCGCCACGGTCAGGCCACGACCACTTGCATCCCGTGCAATGCCACATCCGTTGATGCCGCCACCGATCACGAACAGATCAAGCGGCGCTTCGGCGCGTTGGTTCATGCCGGCCTCCCACCTGCTTTCCCCGTTTCCAGCATGTGGAACCAACGCAACGTCACTGTCAAAGCTTATTTTCGTTTCTGCGCGAAAAATTCTCAAACGAACATTCTCGCGCATAAACGCAAGGTAACAGTGATCACTGTCTCCAAAGCGCTATGAATTAGGGAAAAACTTGGTATGGATCAGCATCGCTGCGTTTGTGGGGAATCTGTGGCGCTCAGCTTTCGTCAAACTGAAATTCTCGACATTGCGCGCAGTGAAGGCCGGGTTGCCGTCGAATCGCTTGCCGAACGGTTCAACGTCACCCTGCAGACCATTCGCCGCGATCTGACCGATCTGTCGGATGCAGGGTTGCTGGACCGCGTGCATGGCGGCGCCGTCATGCGCACCGGTGTCAGCAACATCGGCTATGAAGAACGCCGGCGGATGAACGAGGCCGCCAAGACCGCCATCGCCCGCGCCTGTGCCCAGATGATTCCCGACAATTGCAGCATGATCCTGAACCTTGGCACCACGACCGAGGCTGTCGCGCGCGAATTGCTGCACCACCGCAATATCACGGTCGTCACCAACAACATCAATGTCGCCAATACGCTTGTCGCCAACCAAAGCTGCGAGATCATGGTGGCGGGTGGCGCGTTGCGCCGGTCTGACGGTGGCCTGGTCGGAGAGTTGACGACGCAGTTCATCGAACAGTTCAAGGTCGATTATGCCATCATCGGCTGTTCGGCGATGGATCGCGAAGGGGATCTGCTGGATTTCGACATGGCCGAAGTCCGCGTATCAAAGGCCATCATCCGCCAGTCGCGCACCCGGTTTCTGGTCACCGATGCGTCAAAGCTTGACCGTCCTGCGCCCGTGCGGCTGGCCTCGTTGGCAGAGCTTGATGCCGTTTTCACAGACCGCCCCTTCCCCGAAGAACTGGCCCGGGCCTGCAATGGCTGGAACACGCAGATTCATATCGCCGGCCCTGGCCTTTGACACGCGTCTGCGGGCTGCCCGTTACCCGCGCCAAGTTGCCGGGCCAGTGCGACAAATCTGGAACGATCAGTGATTAAATCTGGCCCTATGCAGATGCAGCAATTGCGGTGTTTGACTTGATCAACCGATCGGCGCAAGCCTAGGGAAAACGCCATCCCTCGGGCAGGGTTCATGCAACTTTACCTTCCCATCGCCGAGGTTTCGGTCAACGCCTTTCTGTTGCTGGGCATCGGGGGAATCGTTGGGTTTCTGTCTGGCATGTTCGGTGTCGGCGGCGGCTTTCTGATCACGCCCTTGTTGTTCTTCATCGGCATTCCGCCTGCGGTTGCCGTGGCCACCGGGGCCAATCAGGTGGTCGCATCATCGGTGTCAGGCGTGCTGGCGCAGGTGCGCAGGCGGGCTGTGGATTTTCACATGGGTCTGGTGCTGTTGCTGGGCGGGCTTTGCGGGTCTGGCCTTGGCATCTGGGTCTTTGCCCGGCTGACCGCCCTGGGGCAGGTCGATCTGTTCGTGCAGCTGTCCTATGTGCTGTTTCTGGGCCTGATCGGCATGATGATGTTTCAGGAAAGCCTGCGCAGCCTGTTGCGCGCGCGGGGCAATGCACCTGTCCGGCGCGCGCGCGTGCACACCTGGGTGCACCGCCTGCCCTTCAAGATGAAGTTCCGCGCCTCTGGCCTTTACATCTCGGTCCTGCCCCCGCTGATGGTTGGCGCATTGGTGGGGTTTCTGGCTGCCATCATGGGGGTCGGTGGCGGATTCATCATGGTACCCGCCATGATCTATCTGCTGGGCATGCCCACCAAGGTTGTCGTCGGCACCTCGTTGTTCCAGATCATCTTCGTCACCGCCTTTACGACCGTCATGCATGCCGTCACCAACCAGACGGTCGACATGTTGCTGGCGCTGCTGCTGATCATCGGCGGGGTCGTGGGCGCGCAGCTTGGCACGCAGGTCGGCGTGCGGCTCAAGGCCGAACAGTTGCGCATCCTGCTGTCACTGCTGGTGCTGGCCGTCGCGATCAAGATCGCGCTTGATCTGCTGTTGCAGCCGGCCGAACTTTACAGCTTTACCCCCGGACGCCTGCCATGACAGCGCGCATCGCCCTTGGCCTTGCACTGATCGCCGCCCTTTGGGCCGGGCCGGGGGCGCGGGCCGAAACGATCGTTGCAGGCCTGTCGCAGAATGCCGTGTCGATCACCACGAATTTCGACGGGTCCGAGATTCTGATCTACGGCGCGGTCAAGCGTGATGGCCCGGTCACGGCAAACAAACCGCTTGAGGTGATCATCACGGTCGAGGGACCGTCGCTGCCGATGACGATCCGCCGCAAGGACCGCCGCCATGGCATATGGATCAACACCGCGGCCGTAACGGTAGACAGCGCGCCGACCTTTTATGCCGTGGCCACAACCGGGCCGCTGACACGCGTGCTCAAGGATACCGACAACCTGCGCCACCGCATCACGATTCCACGGGTCATCCGGGCCGTAGGCCTGACGGAAGAGGCCGCGGATGCCGCAGATTTCGTGCTGGCCTATCTGCGCCTGCAGGACGAAGCGGGTGTTTACCGTGTCGATCAGGGCGCCGTGGAGTTGCTGGAAGAGACGCTGTTCCGGACAGATGTGGAACTGCCCGCCAACCTGACCGATGGCGAATACCGCGTGCGGATTTTCCTGACACGCGATGGCCGTGTGATCGACACGCAGGAACGGGTGATCGGGGTGCGCAAGGCGGGGGTCGAGCGGTTCCTGTTCAACCTCGCGCAAGAGCAGCCGCTGCTGTCAGGCCTGCTGTCGGTCCTGATGGCCGTTCTGGCAGGCTGGCTCGCAAGCACGGCGTTCCGGTTGATCCGGTCCTAGTGCCGCATTCATGCGGCAGCGGGCCCCGCGGGCATCAGAAAATGCCCTGTGGCCTGCGCGAACAGGCGGCTGCGATTGTCCTGCCAGGCCTCGACATGCACGCTGGCATAGCGGCGGCCAGACCGGTTCACGCGCGCGCGGGCATAGGCATCGCGCGGCAGGCCCGAACGCAGGTAATCAACGCTGAAA
>JALOSO010000156.1 GCA_025458385.1 Paracoccaceae bacterium
TGCACATGGGTCTGGGTCCAGTCCATCACCCGGCGCAATTCATCCCAATAGGTGACCTCTTCGAACGGCAGATGTTCGATCGGCGCGCCCGTGATGATCAGCCCGTCAAACTTTTCGCCCGATGCCGCAACCTCGGCAAAGGGGCGATAAAAGGTCGCCATATGTTCCGCAGCGGTGTTGCGCGTCTGATGCGCGGTCATGCGGATCAACGACAGGTCAATCTGCAACGGCGTTGCGCCGATCAACCGGGCGAACTGGTTTTCGGTTTGAATCTTTTTGGGCATCAGGTTCAGCAACCCGATCCGCAAGGGACGAATTTCCTGCGTGGCCGCGCGCTCGGGCGACATGACCATGACGCCTTCGCGCGAAAGCACGTCATAGGCGGGCAGGCTGGTGGGCAGGGTGATTGGCATGGTGGGGCAGTTAGGCAGAGGCCTGGCGGCGGTCAAGGGCCAGCGCGATCAGGTCGGTAAAGCCTGCGGCATCAGTGACACGCGCAATCTCGGCTGCCGTCACCGTCACCCCCCAGCGGGCCATGGCCGCATAACGCGGCTGACGATGGGCCAGCACCTGCGCATAGGCAAAGCGCAGAAAAGCATCGGGATCAACGGCGTCCGGCCCTTTGCCCGACTGGGCAAGGTAATCGGCCCAGATACGCGCCAGAAAATCCGGTTGATAATAGATCGGCTTCGGCGCGCGGTCGAAACGGCGGATCAACTCTTCCCGATGCGCCTCGGACCCGGCGATCCAGACCATCAGCATGTCTTCGGACAAGGCCTGCATCACCGGATCATCCGGATTGTCGGGATCGACCACTTCGCAGATGGACCCGCCGCTGTCACAGACGAAATTCGCATAGCCATAAAGATCGCGCGCGCGGGCGATGAAGTGCCGGGTATCCAGCAGGGCCGCAACCTCGGCGTCGCGGTGCTGTTGCAGGCGGCGGCCATATTCGGCAAAGGACAGGCCGCCACGCGCCGCATCGCCCGGTTTGCCCAGATAGGTGGACAGGGGGGCCAGGTTATCAAACGTGATGTTGGAACTGATATAGACCGAATCCGTCATCAGAAGTTCGCGCAGCAGGGGAACTTTCATGGCTTCGCGCTTGAAGTTGTCGGCGATGAATTCGCCCATGTAGCGCGTGCCGATGCGGTAATCGACGGAATAGTGGAACCAGTTCCCGCCTTCGCGCAGCATGTTTGAGGCGTGGGTCTTGCCCAGGCCTGACATGCCGAACAGCAAGACATGCTTGGCCTTGGCCGCCCGCCAGTCTGCCGCTGTCTTATAGATCATGCCTGCACCCTTGTTTGGCCCCTTGTTAACGGGGCTTGCCGGGCTTTTCACGCGGAAAATGCGCCGGTGCGCCAGGGGTGGGGCCGCAAATGAAAACCCCCGCCCGGATCAGGGCGGGGGTGCGTGATGTGGGATATGTGCCGCGATGGGCAGGGATTAGAAGGTATAGCCGATCTTGATGCCCGCGCCGATGGCCGAGTTGCCGCTGAACTGGGCATTGGCCACGCCCGATCCGGGCGGGCTTTCCAGCGCGCCGGCATTGCCGATGTCGACATAGCGGATGCCGCCGGTGATCTTCATGTTGCCGCTGGTATAGGTGGCCCCCAGACCGACGCTGACATAGCCATCCGTTGGCGACAGGTTCATCTGCACACCACCTTCGGACTTTTCGTAGCCGATCGTCACGGCGCCCGACCAGTTGTCATTAAACTTGCGCCCGACGCCGATGTTGTAGGTCCAGCTGTCACTGCTGTAGCCCACCAGCGGGTTCAGTGGATAAAGCGGGGCATTCAATTCGGTTGCCGTCCAGTCAGCCCAGCGGATCGAGCCGAACACGAGCGTATTGGCCGCCACGCCCGACTGGAAATCAAGCGTCACGGATTGCGGCAACTCAACCTCGGGGTAAAGGGCTGCCGGAACGGGGCCACCAAACACCGTGCTTTCCAGATTATGCGTGGTCGAAGACTGATAGGTCAGGGCGACACGCAGCGCGATCTCGGGCTTTTCAAAGGCCGCGCCGACCAGGTAGCCGACATCGCGGTCGGTGTCGAAACCTGCGCGATACAACGGCGCACCGCCACTGAAGATGCCAACCTTGCCCCCCACGCTGACCGACCGCAGACCGACATGGGCCGAAAAGCTTTCGCTGAACTTGTAGCGGCCGATCACCGACAGGGTATCGCCATTCAATTCGGCATTCGTGCCACGGATCGGATAGGGGCCCGGTCCCGGCGATGGCACCGGATAAATGATATCGGCGCCAAAGGTCGGGTCGATCGACAGGCCCACGGAAATCTTGTCATTCAGATCAGTCTTGATGGCAAAGCCTGCCTGACGGTAGGACGGCGCCACATCACCCGATGGGGCAAGGCCCCCGGCTGCTGCACCCGTCACCTTTGGCGACACGATCCCAAAGCTCAGTTCGGCGTAATTGCCGGCCTCGAACATGAAGCCGACAGGGTTGCCAGACCGTTCGAACCCGCCTGCAAAGGCACCGGTGGCGGCAAAAGTGACGGCACTGGCCGTCAACAGCAACTTGGACATGGTCTTCCTCCCCGAAGACGTTGGCTACCGCAGACTGCGCGCCTGACGTGATGCTGAACGCTAACAACGCAGCAATCCACCGGTCAATTCATAACGCCGCGTCACGGATTCGTTACGCAGGCAGCGTTGCAAAGAAGGCAATCCCGGCCACGGCTGCCAAAGGCCGCATAAATGCATGAATTTGCGCGTGTGCAGGTGTTGTAATCGGCCGGGTCGCCACTAGGTCAGAGGGCGGTCAGACAAAAGAACAACCGGGGCGGGCGACAGGTTTGCATGACAGAGATGGGGCGGCACATGCAACGGGCAAGGCTTGCGCCGATCGCTTTGGCAAACGGCGCCCTCGCGCTGCCCTGCCTGGAAGAATACGGGACATCATGTCGCGGTCTTTGCTTGACCGGTCAACGATTTGCGTGATGATAAGCACATAACCAAGGGAGGAAACACAATGAAAAGACGGAATTTCCTGACAACCGCCGCCGTTGGCGCGGCAGCGACCACGATCGCCGCACCGGCCATTGCCCAATCGAACCCGACGGTGACATGGCGCGTGACTTCGGGTTTCCCGAAATCGCTCGACACCATTTACGGTGCTGCCGAAACGATGGCAAAGTATGTCTCGGAAGCAACCGATGGCGCCTTTACCATGCAGGTCTTCCCGGCAGGTGAACTGGTGCCCGGTCTGGACGGCGCGGAAGCAGCATCAACCGGTTCGGTCGAGGCGGCGCATACGGCGGCCTATTACGACTGGGGCAAGGATCCGACCAACGCGCTTGGCACCACGGTGCCGTTCGGCCTGAACGTGCGCCAGATGAACGCCTGGCTTTACCACGGCGGCGGCATCGACATGATGAATGAATTCTTCCATACGCGGAACCTGCATTACCTGCCCTGCGGCAACACGGGTGTGCAGATGGGCGGCTGGTTCCGCAAGGAAATCAACAGCGTGGCCGATCTGCAGGGCCTGAAGATGCGGATCGGCGGCTTTGGCGGATCGATCATTGCCAAGCTGGGCGTCGTGCCGCAGCAGATTGCGGGCGGGGATATCTATCCTTCGCTGGAGAAGGGCACGATTGACGCGGCTGAATTCGTGGGGCCGTTTGATGATGAAAAGCTGGGCTTCAACAAGGTTGCGCCCTTCTACTACTATCCCGGCTGGTGGGAAGGCGGGCCAACCCTGTCGACCATGATCAACCTCGACAAGTGGAACGAACTGACGCCGGCCTATCAGGCAATCGTGCGCGCGGCTTGCGAGGCGTCGAACGCCAACATGATGGCGAATTATGATTGGAAGAACCCGACCGCGCTGAAATCACTTGTGGCCAATGGCGCGCAGCTGCGTCCGTTCCCGCAGGACGTGATGGATGCAGCTTATGAGGCGGCGACCTCGACCTATGCCGAGATCATGACGACAAACGCGCCGTTCAAGAAGATCTACGAAAGCCAGCAGGCATTCAAGCGCGATGCCTATCTGTGGGCGCAGATTGCCGAGTACAACTATGACACGTTCATGATGGTACAGCAGCAGGCCGGCAAGCTTTGACCTGACCTACCAGAATTGCAGATGGCCCCGGCAGCAATGCCGGGGCCATTTTCATGCGTGTGATCAGCACATTGAAAAACCGGCACGCTTTCAGCATGCCGGTTTCTTGAACTTTTTCAACGATCAGGGTTGCACAACCGGCGGGTTCAGCACAGGTGCGCCAAGGTTTGGCGCGCCCAGCGCAGGTGCGCCGCCGATCCCACCGGGCGCGCCGATCGTCGGCAGTTGCGGCACGGTAATGGTGACCGTGGACGGGTCGATCTGCACGCCCTTGTAGTGCATCACCATCTGCGGGAACATGACAACCAGACCAATCATCACCACCTGCACAGCGATAAACGCCATTGACCCTTTGTAGATATCGCCGGTCTTGACAGGCTCCATGCGTTTGCCGGTGATCTTGTCCACATAGGGCACCTTGGCTGCAACCGACCGCAGGTAGAACAGCGCAAAGCCGAAAGGCGGTGTCAGGAAGGATGTCTGCAGGTTCATGGCGATGATGACACCCAGCCAGATCAGATCAATGCCAAAAGCCTCGGCCGGGGCAATCAGCAAGGGCACGATGATGAAGGCGATCTCGAAGAAATCAAGGAAACATCCCAGAATGAAAAGGATGACGTTGATCACGATCAGAAAGCCGATCTCGCCGCCGGGCACGGATGTCAGCAGATGTTCAACCCAGATATGGCCGTTCACGCCATAGAAGGTCAGTGAAAAGACGCGCGCGCCGATCAGAATGAACATGACAAAGGCCGACAGGCGCGTGGTGGCGGCCAAGGCGCCTTTCAGCACATCAAGACCCAGCCGCTTTTTGAACGCGGCCATGACCAGTGCACCGACAGCACCCATGGCGCCTGCCTCGGTCGGGGTGGCAAGGCCGATGAAGATCGTGCCAAGCACAAGGAAGATCAGCGTCAAGGGCGGGATCAGCACCATGATGACCTGCTGGGCAAGGCGAGACATGATGTTCAGACCAAGCATCTTGTCGGCAAGTGTAAAGCTGTAAATGACGACCACACCCACGACAGCGCCAAGGATATCGGCGTTGCTGCCCCAGCTTTCGTAGAAATACACATGCGCTGCGTAACCGATGGCAACGAGGGCAGCCAAGGCGACCATCAGCGAGGTGATGCCATTGCCCAGCGTGCGCACCTCGGGTGGCAGGGCGGGCACCCATTTCGGGCGGATGAGCGAGATGGCGAGGACGTAGGCCATGTAGAGGCCGACAAGGATCAGCCCGGGAATGAGCGCGCCCTTGTACATATCGCCCACGGAGCGGCCGAGCTGATCGGCCAGCACGATCAGCACAAGGCTGGGTGGGATGATCTGCGCCAGCGTGCCGGAGGCGGTAATGACCCCGGTTGCAATGCGCCGGTCATAGCCATAGCGCAGCATGATGGGCAATGAGATCAGGCCCATGGCGATGACGGATGCGGCAACGACGCCGGTGGTGGCGGCCAGCAGCGCGCCGACAAGGACCACGGCATAGGCCAGCCCGCCGCGGATTGGGCCGAACAACTGGCCCACGGTTTCCAGCAGGTCTTCGGCCATGCCCGACCGTTCAAGGATGATGCCCATGAAGGTAAAGAACGGGATGGCCAGCAAGGTATCTGATGAAAACACCCCCCACAATCGTTGGGGCATGGTGTTGAGCAAGGGCCAGTCAAGCGCGATCTGGCCGTTGGAATAGGGCGCAAGCCAGACGCCGATGGCAAAGAAGATCAGGCCATTGGCCGCCAGCGAAAAGGCCACGGGATAGCCCAGCAGCAGGAAAATGATCAATGACGCGAACATGATCGGCGCCATTTCCATTGCGATGAATTCCAACATCAGGCTTTGCCTCCGGTGGATTTGGCCACTTCAGCGGCAATTTCGGCAGCTTCCAGTTCGGCCTGTTGTGCGGCGGTCATGAAGGGATGCGGGTCGGGGATCAGATCGACGATGACAGCGATCTTCTTGATGATTTCCGAAAAGGCCTGCAACAGCAGCAGCGCAAAGCCTGCCACCATCAGCGCGCGCGCGGGCCAGATGAACAGCCCGCCGGAATTGGACGAACCCGCGCCGGAAAACCACGATTCCAGGAAATAGGGCACAAGCATCCATGTCATCAGCGCCGCGAAGGGCAGCAGGAAAACGATGTGGCCGAACAGGTCAATCCAGTGCTGCGTGCGCCGTGTCAGGCTGCCATAAAGCACATCGATCCGCACATGTTCGTTTTGCCGCAGCGTATTGGCGGCGGCCAGCATGAAGGTGGCGCCAAACAGGTACCATTGCAGTTCCAGCCAGGCGTTCGAGGAATAGTTGAACACCTTGCGCACAACGGCGTTCCCGGCGCTGACAAGCACAGCCACAAGGATCAGCCACATGACAGTTTTGCCGACGGTTTCAGATAGCTTGTCGATAACGCGCGAAAGCGCGAGCATAAGATTCATTGGCCGTTCTCCTCCCTGGAGACCTGTGATCTTGCCTTACCTTTGCGTAACTGTATCGAATTTGGCAAAAGTGGTAAGTATTTTTATCCAATTACGCGGTGTCACCCCATCAGGTCAATGTCGCTTTACGCATAAGATGCGGCGCAAACACACTTTCTTGCCTGCAGGCTGTCATAGAATTCTGACACTGTCACCCCTGAACAACGTGCTTTGAAAGTTGTCATGCGCTAACGGCGGCTGGGTTTTGGTGTATACGCCAGATTGACCCAGTTCCCGGCGAAAATAACAGCACCACCAAGGATAACCCAAGGATCGATAGCCTCGTTATAGGCCAGCGCGCCGACGACGGCGATCACGGGCAGGCGCAGGAAATCGACGGGCACGACGGCGCTGGCGGGGGCAAGCGAAAGTGCGGTGGTCAGGCACAGATGGGCCGTGATGCCGCCAAGGCCGATCAGGGCAAGCCATGGCAGGGTGGCGGCGTCGGGCAGGCGCATCTGGCCGTCATAACCGGCGCAGATGGCCCCAAGAATCATCTGCATCAGCGTCAGCCAGAACAGGATGGACACAATGCTTTCGCCGCGCGTCAGGGCCTTTGTCAGCAAGACACTGGCGGCAAAGAAGATAGCACTTGCGGCGGCGGCGATGGTGCCAGCGTTCAGATGCGCCATGTCAGGGCGGGTGACGATAAGGATACCGGCAAAGCCCAGCAGGGTGGCGATGACGCGGGGCAAGGTCAGG
>JALOSO010000157.1 GCA_025458385.1 Paracoccaceae bacterium
CCGTCGCCCGCGTCAATTGCCGTCAGGCAGGCCATTGTCAGATCAACGGCCGTGATCTCGCCCTTGCGCAAGGCATCCCGCGCCTGTGCGATTGTCCAGCTGTTCGCGCCCATTATTCCACCACCTTCGGCACCGCAAAGAACCCCTCGCGCGCATCCGGCGCATTGGCCAGCACCGCTGCCTGACGGTCACCATCCGTCACCACATCCGCCCGCCGCTTCAGCCGCATTGGCGTGACCGAGGTCATCGGTTCCACCCCCGTCACGTCAACCTCATTGAGTTGTTCCATGAACCCAAGGATGCCTGACAGCTTGTCCGCCAGCGCAGGCAAATCCTGCGGCTCTACGCGAATGCGTGCCAGTTTCGCCACCTTGCGTGCGGTTTCTGTGTCAATCGCCATCGGCTACCCCTGATCGTTCCGCCCCGTTTAGCCGCAGCCCCGCCCGCCCGCAAGCATCACGCCCGCCCGCAAGCATCACGCCTTTGCAAAAGCATCACGGGGCCGCATCTGGCCCGCCTTCGGGTGGCAGGCCGACATCCCGCCGCAAATGCGCGCTTAGCACAAGGTCAGGCCCCGGCACCGACCGCGCCTGCCGCAGCGCCCCCAGCATCACCCGCAACACACCGTATTGCTGCACCAAACCCCGCATCGCCACATCCAACGGCGGGTCATCATTACCGTCATTCACGGCTGCATTCATCATAGTCACGCACGGCTGCTGCACGCGGCAGTCAGCCCCCTGTCTGGAATAAAGGATCGGGTCAGGCGCGGCCTTTGGCCTGCCAAAACCCACGACGGTTCAAAGGGGATGCCTTAGTGGCGGTACAGTCCCGCAGATCGCGGGCAGGCCACGGCGGTCATGATCCAACCAATGTTGGCGTGTGTAATCATCATCTGACGCCCTCCTTGGTTGTGTGCGTATGATGCCGCTACGTCAAAACCCTGATTCGGTCAACCAATCTGACCCAACATTTGTAAACCCATGCCCGCTACACCTTACCATGCTGACCTGATGACCACAGTCCAGCAGCTTTACGCCCGCCTGCCCAGCCGCGTGCCCGCCACGTTGGAGGTTTGCCATTGCGACTGCTGCATGACACACGAGATTCTCGCCGAGATCACCGCCACCCCGGTGCGCAACCTCACCCGCCTGCACATGGACGAATACCGCAACTCCGCGCACGGGGTGCCAAAAAACCCTGATGACTTGCGCGCCATGCTGCCCCGCTACCTCGACATGATGGCCCGCGATGAATGGAGCGATGATTTTGGTGTCGGCGTTGACCTGCAGCGCTTTGGCGATGGCCGCATCGCCCATGCGCCCCTGTTTGACGCCCAAACCGAAGCGCTACTGAACCAATGGGCGCGCCTGATGATCCTGCATACCGGGGCCGCCGAAGCGATGGATCAGGACACCGGCTACAGTTTGCCTTACCTGACCGAGGTGTTGCTGGTTGGTGGTTGGTCTGTTGATGTTGTCACGTCCGCTTTGGATGACCTGTTCGCCTCACCCCATGGCCTGCTTGCACAAGAATTGTTCGTCGCGCCGCTTGGTGAAGACGTCGGCCTGAAAGGCCATTTCCACATGTGGGGTCTCTACAATCGTCGCAGCGAGGCAATCCCGGAATTCGCCATCTGGCTCAATGAACTTCTCTGCCGCCCCGCCGTTCAGGACTGGCTGGTATCACCCGAAATCTTCGCCAAGCCCTGGGCCGATCCGCTGTTCACGCTCAGCGGCAACATCACAGGCGAGACCTTTGCAATAAAGGACTGATCAGCGCGCGTCATGCGGTACGTCTTGTCACACCCGTTGCCAATTCAGGAAATCGAAACCCGTCAACCCGTTGATTTCACTACACCCCAAAAGCGTCCCGCCGTGCGACGCCCACCTTTTCACCCCCGCCGCCCCGCGAAGAATTCCACCAGCAACGCCCTCGCCGCCTCTCCCCCGATCCCATCGTAAATCTCTGGCACATGGTGGCACTGCGGATGGCTGAACACCCGCGCCCCCTGCGCCACGCCGCCCGACTTTGGATCTGCCGCCCCGTAGAACAGCCGCCCGATCCGTGCCGCCGCAATGGCCGCAGCACACATCGCACAGGGCTCCAGCGTCACATACAGATCATGCCCCACCAGCCGCTCGCTGCCCACAGCCGCACAGGCCGCGCGGATCGCCAGCACCTCTGCATGCGCTGTCGGATCGCGCAACTCGCGCGTCCGGTTCCCCGCCTGCGCCACCACCCGGCCCCCTTGCACGATAACCGCGCCCACGGGAACCTCGCCCCGCGCCCCTGCGGCCCGCGCTTCGGCCAGCGCCACGTCCATGAACGATTGAAACACCGCGCCACCCTTGCTGCGATCCCTGCTTTCCAATACGCAGCTTTCACAAGCACCGCCACCCCGCGCCCCCGTGAAGGATACCGCAACATGGCCGAAACCCCAAAAGGCGAACGCATCGCCAAAACCCTGTCCCGCGCCGGCATCGCCTCGCGCCGCGAGGCCGAGCGGATGATCGAGGCGGGCCTTGTCACTGTCAACGGCAAGCCCATCACCAGCCCCGCCCTGAACGTGCTGCCCACTGATCGCATCATGGTGGAAGGCAAGCCCGTCGCCGCCGCCGAACCCGCGCGGCTGTGGCTGTACTACAAACCCGAAGGGCTGGTCACCTCTGCATCCGATGAAAAGGGCCGCGAGACGGTGTTCGACAATCTGCCCGAAGACATGCCGCGCGTGATGTCCGTGGGCCGCCTTGACCTCAATTCCGAAGGATTGCTTCTCCTTACCAACGATGGCGAACTCAAGCGCCGCCTTGAACTGCCCTCCACCGGCTGGCTGCGCAAGTATCGTGTGCGCGTCAAGGGCAACCCGACGGATGTCGATCTGGAACCCCTGCGCAAGGGGATCACCGTTGAAGGTGAGCGTTTCCAATCCATGACCGTCACCATGGACCGGCACCAAGGTGCAAATGCCTGGCTGACCGTCGGCCTGCGCGAAGGCCGCAACCGCGAAATCCGCCGCGCCATGGCGGCCATCAACCTGACCGTGAACCGCCTGATCCGTGTCAGCTATGGCCCGTTCCGGCTGGGCGAAATGGAACCCGGTCAGGTCGAAGAGGTGCGCGCAAAGGTGTTGCGCGACCAGCTTGGCCTTGACGCTGCACCTGCTGACACCGGCACCACGGCCCCCCGCCGCGGCCCGCGCATCGCAAAGCCGGGGGGGGCGAATGCCGCCGCGCCCCGACCAGATACCGCATCGGCGCGCCCGGCGACCGCAAAGACGGCCGCAAAGACCGCTGCTGCAAAAACCACAGGTGTCCGGCGTCACAGTGCGGCCAGCGATACGGCAAAACCCCTTGCCAAAGGCGCGTCGTCACCCCCGCGTGACAAGGCCAGCCCCGCAAAGGCGCCGGGCGGGCCAAAACCCCGCACCCCGCGCAGCCGCGCCTGAGGCAACGCATGTCTGTCCCCCGGGGCAACCGCTGGCCCGCGCCATGGGCAAAACAGGCGCGCAAGCGCCATCGCTTTCGGGCGACAATCCCCGTAAACTTTGCCCGGCCCCGCCCGGAATCCCTTGCCCCCTGCCCGCCCGCCATGGCATCCCATCCCGCGCATGCCGCTGCTTGAAAGGCCCGTTTTCCTGTGCCCCTTCGCCAGTTCCGTCTGATCGCCCTTGGCCCGATGCTTGCTGGCCCCCTGCTTGCCGGTTGCGTTGCGGCAGGCCTGCCCCCGGCCCCGGTCGCACCAACCCCGCCCGCGGCCACGATTGCCCCACCCGCAACCATTGCCCCCGCCGTCAGCCCCGCGTCAGAGGCCGCGCGCCAGTATTTTGCGGCTGTTCAGGCGCGGCTGCTGTCGCAAGGGCTGCTGCGCAGCGATGATGGCCGCACAGATGCCCCGTTCACAGACCGGATGCTGGCCGAGAATTTTACCCGCGTCGCACTTTATGATGAATATGCACTTGGCCCCACCGGCCCTGTGCAGCGCGAAACCCCCAGCCGCTTGCGCCGGTGGGAGGCCCCGGTGCGCATCGGCCTGCGCTTTGGGCCCTCGGTTCCGCCAGACCGGCGCGCCACCCATACGGCGCGCGTGGCGTCATTTGCCGCGCGATTGCAGATGCTGACCGGCCATCCGATCAGCCTGTCGGATACCAACCCGAACTTCATCATCGAGGTTGTGAACGAAGACGAACGCCGCGCCCTTGGCCCCAGTATTGCGGCGGCCATCCCTGGTCTTTCGCCCGCGGATATGCGCGGGATCACCGATCTGCCGCGCTCGACCTATTGCCTTGTCTATTCCTTTGCCGAGGCCGGGCGCAGCACATATTCGCGCGCCTATGCCGTGATCCGCGCCGAACACCCTGACCTGCTGCTGCTGTCGTGCTTTCACGAAGAGATCGCCCAGGGTCTTGGCCTGGCCAATGACAGCCCGCGCGCGCGCCCGTCGATCTTCAACGACGATGAGGAATTTGCCCTGCTGACCCCGCAGGACGAGCTGATGTTGCGCATGTTGTATGACCCCGCGCTGCGCCCCGGCATGACCGAGGCCGAGGCCCGGCCGATCATCAATTCACTTGCGACGCGCCTTGTGAACGGCGACAGTTGACAAAACTATTCAACGAGGGTGGCCCCGATGGTCTTCGATTTTCTCAAAGGCGAATTTATTGACGTCATTTCCTGGCTGGATGACACGCGCGACACCATGGTCTGGCGGTTTGACCGGCGCGGACAGGCCATCAAATACGGTGCCAAGCTGACCGTGCGCGAAGGCCAGTCAGCGGTGTTCATCCATGAAGGGCAGTTGGCCGATGTGTTCGGGCCGGGCCTTTACATGCTTGAAACCAACAACATGCCGATCATGACAACCTTGCAGCATTGGGACCACCTGTTCGACAGCCCGTTCAAGTCCGAGGTGTATTTCATCAACACCACGCGCTTTACCGATCTGAAATGGGGCACCAAGAACCCGATCATGACGCGCGATCCTGAATTCGGCCCGGTGCGCATCCGCGCCTTTGGCACCTATTCCATGCGTGTCACCGATCCGGGCAAGTTCATGACGGAAATCGTGGGCACGGACGGCGAATTTACGGCCGACGAGATCACGTTTCAGCTGCGCAACGTGATCCTGCAAGAAATGAGCCGCACCTTGGCGAAATCGGATATTCCCGTACTCGACATGGCGGCGAACACGGCCGATCTGGCCAAGACGGTGAATGACGGCATCGCGCCGCAGATTGCCGAATACGGAATCGAGTTGCCGGAATTCTACATCGAAAACATCAGCTTGCCCGAAGAGGTGGAAAAGGTTCTCGACAAGCGGACATCGGTCGCGGTGGCGGGCAACCTTGACGATTTCACCAAGTTTTCGGCGGCCGAGGCGTTGGATAACCCCGATGGTGCCGCCGGTGGTGCGCTGGCTGCCGGTGTGGGGGCCGCCATGGGCCTTGGCATGGCGCAGAACATGGGGCTGGGTGCGGGCGCAGGTGGCGGGGCGGCGGCGGCCAGCCCTGCGGCAGCGGCCCCGGCACCTGCAGCCCCGCCACCCCCGCCACCGGTGCGGATGTGGCATATGGCGGTAAACGGTGAAACCAAGGGGCCCTTTGCCGAGGCAGACCTTGTGCCACTGGTGGCGGCGCGCAGCTTGACCAGCGCATCGCTGGTCTGGACCGCCGGGCAAGATGGCTGGAAAGCCGCAGGTGACACTGATCTTGCCCGCCTGCTGGAGGCTGCACCACCGCCGCCGCCCGCCGTCTGATCTGGCCCGCCCATGACCGAGCAACACTTCCCCTGCGGGCAATGCGGGTCTGACCTGCGTTATGCGCCGGGCCAGACACAGCTGACCTGCGCCCATTGCGGCCATGTGCAGCTGATTGCAGCGCCCGCTGAACGCCAGATCACCCACGCCTTGGGCGAACTTGATCTGGCGCGCGGTCTGGCCAATGACCTGCCGCCCGAAGCCACCACCGAAGTGCGCACAACCACCTGCCCCTCTTGCAATGCGCAAGTGGAATTCACAGGGGCGGAATTTGCCATGGAATGCCCGTTCTGTGCGACGCCCGTGGTGATTGACCCCGGCACCCAGCAGCATATCAAGCCGCAGGCGCTGATCCCCTTTGCGCTGACCGAAGACCAGGCGCGCGGGGCGATGGTGGCCTGGATGGGCAGCCTTTGGTTTGCGCCCAACACGCTGCTTGAATATGCGCGCAAGGGCCGGGCGCTGAATGGCATCTATGTGCCGTTCTGGACCTTTGATGCCAGCACCAGCAGCCGCTATTCCGGTGCGCGCGGCACCAACCATACCGAGACCCGCACCCGCACTGTGATGGTGAACGGCAAATCCGAACAGCGCACCGAGACCGTCACGCGCACCTCCTGGACACCCGTGTCAGGCCGCGTCGCACGCGATTTTGACGATGTTCTGGTGATGGGATCAACCTCGTTGCCCGAACGGCTGGGCAATGAATTGACGCCTTGGGATCTTGCGGCGCTTATCCCTTATGCCCCTGATTATCTGGCAGGATTTCGGGCCGAAGGCTATACCGTCGGGCTGGCTGTGGCGCATGAAAAGGGGCGTGCAGCGATGGCGCGGGTGATCGAGAATGACGCCCGCCGCGACATCGGGGGTGATGCGCAACGGGTTGACCATGTTGACACCGACTGGCGCGATGAAACCTTCAAGCATGTCCTGCTGCCGGTCTGGATGGCCGCTTACAAGTACAATGGCAAAAGCTATCGCTTTCTGGTGAATGGCCAGACGGGTGAAGTGCAGGGCGAGCGCCCCTATTCGCGCTGGAAAATCGCATTCGCGGTATTGGGCGCAATGGCAGTGGTGCTGGGCGCGCTTTACTGGAACGACCCCGCCACCTTTGCGCCGGCCGTTGCGTGGGTGCGGGCTGTGCTTGGCATGGGCCAGTAACAAAGACCGCGCCCCGGACTTGATCCGGGGCGGGGCTACCTGCCTACCGCTCCTCGGCGTCAAGCAGCCGGGCGGGGTTACCCACAACAACCGCCCCTGCCGGCACATCGCGCGTGACAACCGCATTCGCGCCGATCCTTGCGTGATCGCCAATCCGGACCGGCCCGATGATCTTGGCCCCGGCACCGATGTCCACATGCCCGCCGATGACCGGCACGCCGCGGCCGTTGCTGCCAATTGTCACCTGGTGAAAGATCAGCGCATTCGGGCCGATCACCGCCTGATGATTGATCACAATCCCCTGCGGATGCGGCA
>JALOSO010000158.1 GCA_025458385.1 Paracoccaceae bacterium
TGCAGGGCCTGGGGACCGCGCTTGACCCGATGATCCTGCTTTATGCGCTGATCGGCGTGGTCCTTGGCACCGCTGTCGGTGTCTTGCCCGGCATCGGCCCCGCGTTGACCGTTGCCCTGCTGCTGCCCGTAACCTACGGGCTTGATCCCGCCGGATCACTGATCATGTTCGCGGGCATCTATTACGGCGGCATGTATGGCGGATCGACCACATCCATCCTGCTGAACACACCCGGTGAAAGCGCCAGTATCGTCACCGCGCTTGAGGGCAACAAGATGGCCCGCGCCGGGCGTGGCGGCCCGGCCCTTGCCACCGCGGCCATCGGGTCTTTTGTCGCTGGTCTGCTGGCCACGCTGGCCCTTGCCCTTCTGGCCCCGCATATCGTGAAAATCGCGCTGGTCTTTGGCCCACGCGAATACTTTGCATTGATGGTCCTGGCCTTTGTTACAGTATCGGCCGCGTTCGGTGACAGCACCGTCAAGGGCCTGACATCGCTGTTCATCGGGCTTGCACTGGCCATCGTCGGCATTGACGGGCTGACCGGGCAGGCCCGCCTGTCCTTTGGCGTTCCGCAACTGCTGGACGGGATCGAGGTCACAACACTTGCCGTTGCGATGTTTGCCGTCGGCGAGGCGCTGTTCGTTGCCGCGCAAGGCCCTGCGATGCAGGAAAAGGTTCATGCCATCAAGGGATCGGTCGCAATGACGCGGGAAGACTGGCGCCGGTCCTGGAAGCCATGGCTGCGCGGCACTGCCATCGGCTTTCCCATTGGGGCCATGCCTGCAGGTGGCGCCGACATCGCCTCGTTCCTGTCTTATGGCACAGAGAAACGTTTTGCCAAACACCCCGAGGAATTTGGCCATGGCGCCATCGAAGGCGTGGCTGGCCCCGAGGCTGCGAACAACGCCGCCGCCGCCGGTACGCTGGTTCCCCTGCTGACACTTGGCCTGCCCACCACAGCCACCGCTGCAATCATGCTGGCCGGGTTTCAGCAGTTCGGCCTGCAGCCCGGCCCCTTGCTGTTTGCCACGGCACCACAGCTTGTCTGGGGCCTGATCGCAAGCCTGCTGATTGCCAATGTCATGCTGCTGGTCCTGAACCTGCCGCTGATCCGGCTGTGGGTCAAACTGCTGACCATCCCGCGCCCCTGGCTTTATGCGGGTATCCTGCTGTTCGCCACGCTGGGCACAATCGGCCTGAACCCTTCGCCTGTCGAACTGTCGATGCTGATGATCTTTGGCGTCATGGGCTATTTCATGCGGCTGCATGGCTATCCCATCGCCCCGGTCGTTGTCGGGCTGATCCTCGGGCCGATGGCCGAACAGCAGTTGCGCCGCGCGCTGTCCATCGCGCAGGGCGACTGGACCACACTGGTCAGCACACCCCTGTCCAGCAGCCTTTTGCTGCTTGCCCTTGTTGCGCTGATCCTGCCGCCCCTGCTGCGCTGGCGCGGCAAAGGTGCCGTTCTGGCCCAGATCGCCGGGGATGAGGATTAGGGTCAGGCCTTATCAACCTGCATCTGGCGGTCGCCGCCCGATGCCGTGTTCCTTTTTCGGGCAATGATCCGCACGGGGCGGGTGCAATCGGCTGCCCGCAGACCGGGTCAGCAGGCCGAAAATCCATGGTCGCAGGCCCGGCGCGGGGGTTTTTGACAGGCTGGCGGTATCCCGCTGCCGCCATATTCCGGCGATGGCGCGACAAGCTGTTCTAACCCTAGCGCTCTTGCTGGCCCGTTAGAACGAAGCTTGCTCCATCTTCATTCAAGTGGTTGTCGTCATAGTAGAGACTGAAAAACTCACCATAAGCCCGGCAGGTGATGTCTTGGCACAAAGCGCCGCTTACATCGATCAGGCTGACATTTGCGATCGACCCTATGTCTGCATAAAGGCGATCAAACGCTGCGCGTTCCTGCAGGTAGCTGTCCATCGTCACGCCGCCCAAAAGCCTGCGATACGCGGCAGACTGATCGTGCCACAGGGAAAGAACCTGCGCCTTCACGGGATCGGATGGCAGACTGGGCACAGGTGCAATCAGATAGATGGGCAGGTTGCGCTGTTCGAAGTCGGCCACCGATGTGCGCAGTATGGCGGCAAAATCCTCACGAAATCTGGCCATGTCGGCATAACCGCGTGGCAGCCCTGACACATCGCGCCAATAGGCGCTGCGGTTGGAAGGTGTCGCGTCGTTCAGATACCAAGGCCACCGCAGGGCATAGACAACGCCAGCAAGATCCGGGTCCTGCAACACGGCACGGTGGGCTTCATGACTGATCCTGCCGCATTCTTCGGAAAATACGCCTAGTTCCCCCAGGCCGGAACCAATGGTGGGGCATTCGGCATACCAGTAATGGCGCAGGCCAATTCCGCTTGCTGCCAGTTGAATGGCCAGTTGATTGGCGAAAACATCGGAATGTGAATCACCGAAAAGCGCGAAGTATGGGCCTTCGCTTGCGCCGACCACGCAGGAATAGCCAAAGCGCGTCAGTTGCGGTGTGGTGCAGCGCTGGCGGTTCGGATTGACATCATACCGGGCGGTCCAAGCGGCCAAGGCCGCATCGGGCAACCGCGTCGGGGCACCGCCTGTTGATTTGATCTGATGGGTCAACGCGAAGGTGAGGCCGATCAAGACGGCCGAAATGACCACGACCTTTGCAAAATGGATACGCCGCCAACCGCCGAAGGGCGCTTCGATGACATAGTAAAAGCCGAGTGACACAAGAACTGCGGCGAAAAACTTGTAAAGGTCGGTACCGGGGCCAAGATCGAAGCCAAGATAGGTGAAATACACCATGAAGGGGTAATGGCACAGATAGAGACTGTAAAGTTTCCGGCCAAAGAAGGTAATGCCGGGGATGCTGGTCGCGCGGGCCAGCAGCAATGCGCGCGGTTGCAACAGCAACACGGCCAGCACACCCACAACCGCGGGCAGGCTGATCAGCCCGGGACTGGGGGCCTTTTCGGTCAGGATCAGCACCGAGGCGAAAACGCCGGTCAAGCCTGCAAGGATCAATCCGTCGTTCAGGGCGGGCGACAGACGCGGCGGCTGGCGAAACAGCAGGGCAGCAATCATGCCCAGCATGAACTGCCAGACGCGGGTGGAAAACAGGCTGTAGCTGGCCCCCAGCATTTCCGGATCGGCCGACATCGTTTGCGCACGGTACAGCGACAGCGCAGCCAGACCGGCGATGACAGCCACCCACCATTTGCGCGGCCAGATGACCATGGGCAGCACCAGAAGCGGCGTCATCAAGTAGAACCATTCCTCCAGCGACAGGCTCCAGGCGTGCAGCAATGGCGCGCTTTCCCCCACCACATCGAAATAGTTGCCAAGGGTCAGCGCATAGAGATGCGCCTGCAAAAGCAAGGTCGCCTCAGCGGACCGGGCAAGGGCAAAGTAATCGTCCGGCAGCAGGATGAACCAGCCTGCAGCAAGTGTCAGCAAGACAGTCGCGGCCAGGGGAATGATGATGCGCCTTACCCTGCTGGCCAGAAAACGCCCGACAGGTCTGGCCAGACGTCGGGGGCCTTCGCCCTCGCTTCGGTCACAAAGGCGCAGGAAGGACTGGCAAACCAGATAACCGCTGATCACAAAGAACGTGTCGATCAGGATGTAGGCCCCCGGCAAACCCGGCAGGCCCGCATGCCCCCACAAGACCGCCAGAATACCAAGACCGCGAAACCAGTCGAGCGTGTCTGACCGCTGCGGCGCGCTAGTCAGTGGCAGCACCGAGCTGATCCAACAGGGCCTGTGCAGGTTCACTGCCCAACGAGGCACCCTTGCGCAGGTAGCCAAGGGCCTTGGGCTGATCTTGCAGATAAAGGTAGATATTGCCCAGGTTGAACAGCGCGTTCAGATCGTCTTTCGCCGCCGCCTGTTCCATCAGCGCCAGCGCTTGCGCCTGCACCTCGGCTGCTGGCTGTTCCAGCAAGCCCGGGTTCTGGTACAGCGTCGCACCCAGCATGTTCAGCGCCGGAACGAAACCGGCGGCGGCTGACCTGTCAAGCAGGGCAACGGCCTCTCCCATCGGCTTTGCCGCGTCCGGGCTGTTCAGTATGGCAATGGCTGCATTGTATTGTGCCACCGGATCATCCGTTCCGGCCGCCTTGGCCGTCCACAGCGTGCGCTGATTGCCGGTGGGGTCAAGCTCAGGGTTGGCCGCATAATACTGTGCCAGATAGCGCGCGGCATGCGGATTGCCTGTCTGATCCGCGCGCAGCAGCACGTCCACATAACTCAGATCGCTGGAAATCGCCCCGGTCTGCATCAGCTTGGCCAGTTCGAAATAGGCATCCGACGCCTTCAGTTTCGGCTGTCGCGTCAGAAGTTCGGTCAGGACCGGGGTGATCGCACCGCCACTGCTGGCGTTCAACGTATTCACAACCGTTGCATATTGGCCCCGCGGGTCTTGCGCCGCGTTCGACTGCTCTAGCGCGGCCATCAGGTCTGCCGGATCAAACCGCCCCTTCGGTGCCGCATAGATCAGCCGCGCCCGATCGAAATGAGCTGTTTGATCGCCGCCGTCCAACCGCGTTGCGATCAGATCAGCCGCCGTATCCCACTCTTGCGCAAAAATCGCGAGATCGGTGAGGCTGGCCAGGCGTTGGGTGGGTTGTTCCTGCAATGCAATCACACACGCTTCTGGGGTTGCGGCAACCGGTTCGTACCCGTTCACAAAGCCGCAAACAAGGTTGAGAGAGGGTTCATGGCCATTGGCGACCAGGGGTCTGATGGTCTTCAATGCGCCAGCAATGTCATCGTCATTGTACAGCTGCAGTGCGTAAAGGAACGTGCCTGACTGCTGTCCAAGCTGGGCCCGCAGGCCCAACCCGATCTTGCTATGATAGATGGCAATGCCAGAAAGGCATGCGGCGCTGACAACGGCGGCGCTGACAAGTACCTTTGCCAATCTGGGTTGCATCATTTCGACCTGTCTGCCTGTGCGGTCTTGTTCATCAGAACTCGAACCTCAGCTCAACTTCGGCACCTTCTTCGCTTGCCGACGTTCCCAGGCCGTTCAGATAGGCCGAGGTCGAGAGCGTCGATGTGGAGGTCAGAGCAAACTCACCGCCGACCGAGACATTTGCCAACACACTGTCGATGCCGGGCACGTTGGTGACAAAAGACATTGCTTCACTTCCAACTGTCGAAGTGATGGCATAGTCGTTCAGTCCATGCGTGACATCAACGTCAACCCCGGTGGTCAATGTAAAGCGATCCGAAAGCTGCGACCGTGACGACAGCGAAAGTGATCCCCCCATGACATCGGTCGACGGGATGGAAAGCGTCAGGCGATCATTCAGGTCGCCTCCCGTCTCCGTCAGGGTCATCGCCCCGACCCGCCCACGCATCAGCGCACCATCCAAGGTAAAGCTGGTGCGCCCTGTCGTCCAAACGTACTGCGCCCCGATCCGGAACACATCCGCCGTGCTTTCCACATCGTCAAAGTTGGTTGTCGTGACGATTGCCGTCCGCGAACCGTTCAATTCGTGCCGACCCGTCTGAATTGTCGCGTAGGCCTGAAGGCTGCTGTTTTCTGTCGACCGGATCAACACAACGGCGCCAAACTCGAGGTTCTGGCCAGAACCCGTCGATCGCAGGATGTTGCCAACATTGGCTGACCCGTCAACGACCCCCAGTTCAAACCCGAAGGCAAATTGTTCGGTCTGCATGCCCGCTGACGCGCTGACCGTGGAATAGCTCAGCGTATAATCCGACAAAGACGTCGAATTTGCCGATCCGATACCATGGCCAGACACCGCGACATCGCCAAAGAACATCGGGCCCGCCCTCAGGTCAACCTGACCTGTAAACGAACGTCCAAAGTTCAATGACCGGTACGCATACTCATAGACGCCGCCATACCCTTCGGGTGTGAACCGGGCAAAGATGGCTGCGCGATCCGCCGGATCGGTCCCTGTCAGGGCCGGAATCAGATACCCGCCCGCTGCAGCACCGACAAAGCTGTTCGATTCCGTGCCCGGGTTGATCAACTGTGTCAGGACCGACGACATGCTGGTATTTGTATTGTCTGCCGAGGTCGCCAGCGTTTGCGCCAGCTCCGCCGCCTGCTGGTTTCCGGTGCCATTCTCGACCCCAAGCGTCACAAGAACGCCTGTTGACGGCGAGTAGACATAGTTCCGGCCCGTCCCGTTGACAAAGGTCGTGAAGTCGCCTTCCAGCAATTCCGGATCAAAGTCGAACAGATTGAAGGTCTGCCCGGTCGCCGGCACGAAACCGTTGATTGCGTTCACATTCAGCACCGCATTTTCACCAATCACAAAGCGGCCAAGAATGTTGACGTAGTCGTATCCGGTGCCCGGATCATTGCCCGCCAGTTCCATCACCGTGGTCGAATTCTCCAGGATCAGATCGCCAGAGAACACCATGACGCCCGGTGAATTGCCGGGATTAAGCGTCGCGCCTTGCGAGAATGTGACGCTGTCTGCATCAATGTAGCCCGTTCCGGCAAGCATTGCGCAGGCCCCGGTAAAGGATACGCTGTCAGCCGAAATTGCCGCCCGGTTGGCAACCGGCGCGCCGTTCACCGTCAGGATCGAACATCCGGTCACTGTCAGCGCCTCGTTGACCACAAGGTTTGGCGAAGCGCCGGCTTGCGCCGGTCCGTCAACGGTCAGGTTCCCATTCGTCAGCGTGACATTGTCGAATGCAGCGCTGCTTGTCCCGGTAAGTTCGATCGAACCGTCGTTGAGATTGAAGGTCGCACCCGAAAGCGCGCCAGCAAAGTCAAAGACGCCATTCACGTTCAAGGTTCCGGCATCCGTGATGTCACCCGCAAAATCGCTGGCTGACGACAAGGTCAGGTCCGACCCGTTCAAGGCAATCTCGCCGCTTCCGCTGACGGAATTCAGCACCTGGTTCCCCGCTGCGATGCTGAAGGTCGCACCTTGCATCAACAGATCCGTGTTCGACGCAAGAATACCGCCTTCCCGCAGGGCAAACCCACCCTCTGCTATGGTCAGGCGGCCAACGGCGACAGAATTCTGTGCCCCGGTCAGCGTCAGCGTGCCCGTGCCCTCTTTGGTCACCGCGCCCGCGCCCGTGATCGTGCCGGCGAACGTCGTGTTGCCCAGCTGGTCGATCGTCATCGCGTCCGTCGCGTCCGTGACCTTGATCTCGCCCGCGCCGGTCAGGCCCGTCGTGGCCCCCGTCACGTCGATCCGCCGCGCGCCGTCGATATCCAGCGTGCCGCGCCGCGCGCCGTCGATATCCAGCGTGCCGTCCTGCGTCACATTGCCCGCCGAGGTGATGTTGGCCGCCTGTTCGATCACCCCGCCGCTGGCATTCGTCACACCGCCCGCGCCCGCCGTCAGGTTGGCATCCAGATCCACCAGCCCG
>JALOSO010000159.1 GCA_025458385.1 Paracoccaceae bacterium
AGCGTGTAGCCAAGGCCGGATGCCCCATCAATCAGTGCGCCACTGGCACGCAGCGATGCAATATCGCGGTAAAGGCTGCGCTCTGACACGCCGGTTTCATGGGCCAGCCGTGCCGCAGTCACAGGCTGCGGCAGGCGGCGCATGGTGTCGATCAGGCGCAAAAGGCGTTCAGCGCGGGCCATGTCTTCCTGTCGGAAACTGTCAGGGTGGCACGGGTATAGCAAAGCCATGACAGAAGCACAAAAGGAGAGATTGTCATGCTTACCCTGTTTCACGCGCCGCGTTCACGCTCGGGCCGGGTCATCGCCCTGATGAATGAGATGGGCATCGCCGACTGGATCAAGGTTATTCCGGTTGATGTGCGGCGCATGGACGGCACGGGCCATACGGACCCGGCCAATCCGCACCCCGAAGGCAAAGCGCCTGCCTTGCTGCATGACGGCGTGCTGATCACGGAAACCAGCGCGATCATGCTGTATCTGACGGGCATGTTCCCGGCGACGGGCCTTGGGCCACAGGTGGGGGATGCCGATTATGGGGCCTATCTCACATGGCTGAACTGGTACAACAGCATGATGGAACCGGCATTGATCTGCGCAGTGGCCGGGACAGACCATCCCGCCCTGACAGCCACATTCCGGGGGCCGGAACAGGTGACAGCACGGATCAGGGCGGCGCTGGAAAAGGGGCCGTGGCTGCTGGGGGATCGGTTCTCGGCTGCCGATATTCTGGTGCATTCGCCCTATGCTTTCTTCACGCAGGCCTTGCCGGATGATCCGCTGATCCGTGATTGGGTCGCGCGCTGTCAGGCACGCCCGGCCATGCTGGCGGCCAAGGCGATGGATACGGGGCTGATGGCACAGGCCGCCTGACCTGCAACTGCGTAACGGAAAAGGCCCCGCCGGGGATACCGGCGGGGCAGGTAGTGCCACGGGCGGACCATGGCACAGGCGTTTGAATTGATTGGGCGTTCGGCAACCCTTAGTTCGGGCGCGAGAGGTCAGCCTCCATTTCGGCCCTGATCTGCTGGCGCAGAATATCGATGGGGATCATCTTGCCATCGCGTTTGTAGTGCCAGTAAGTCCAGCCATTGCACGAAGGCGCACCTTCATAGGCCGCGCCCACCTGATGGATCGACCCCTTCACATCGGTCCCGCCCAACAGGGTGCCATCAGCCCGCACCTTTGCGACCTGACCACGCGGCGAGAACAATTCTTCCCCCGGCCGCAACATGCCACGTTCCACCACCTGCCCGAACGGCACGCGGGGTTCGCTGCGCTTTGATCCCGTGATTTCCAGCGCTGATGCATCGAACTTGCGTACCCGGTCGATGCGTTCCTGTGCCACGCGGCGATAGCTTTCCTCGCGTTCGATCCCGATGAAATCGCGCCCCAGCATCTTGGCCACCGCACCCGTCGTGCCCGTGCCAAAGAACGGGTCAAGCACCACATCGCCCGGATTGGTCGTGGCAATCAGCACCCGGTGCAACAGGCTTTCCGGCTTTTGCGTCGGGTGCGCCTTGTCGCCGTTCTCATCCTTCAGGCGTTCATGCCCCGTGCAGATCGGCAGTACCCAGTCCGACCGCATCTGGATACCGTCATTCAGGGCCTTCAGCGCCTCATAGTTGAACGTGTATTTCGCCGCCTCATCCCGGCTGGCCCAGATCAGCGTTTCGTGTGCGTTCGTCAGGCGCTTGCCCTTGAAATTCGGCATCGGGTTCGACTTGCGCCAGACCACGTCATTCAGCAGCCAGAACCCCTGATCCTGCAGGATGGTGCCAAGGCGGAAGATGTTGTGATAGCTGCCGATGACCCAGATCGCGCCATTGGGTTTCAGCAGGCGCTTGGCGGCGGCCAGCCAATCCCGCGTGAAGGCATCATAGGCGGCAAAGCTGCTGAACTGATCCCAGTGGTCATCCACCGCGTCGACAAGGCTGTTATCGGGGCGATGCAGATCGCCTTTCAACTGCAGGTTATAGGGGGGGTCGGCAAAGATCAGGTCGACACTGCCCGCTGGCAGGGCGTTCATCCGTTCGATGCAGTCGCCGTCAAGAATCTGGTTCAACGGAAGGGTCTTGGCCCCGGCCGCAGTGGTTTTCATCGTCATGTGTCGCCCTTGCCCCGGCATCTTGTGGTGCCGTTTCTTGCCCCAAAGCATGAGTCATCACTGATTCGCCGTCAAATTCTTTATTAAATCAAGCACTTACAGATTTGTCTTGATACAAGATATTGTGGACGGGGGCAAAGCTGCGTCTATGATGTGGGGTTGGCCCAAGATTTAGAAGCGCTTCCAGATGTGCTGCCGTGCCATAACCGGCATTGGTTTCCCAACCGTAGCCGGGGTGCTGTTGCGCCAAAATCACCATGAGGTGATCGCGCGTGACCTTGGCCACGATTGACGCAGCCGCAATCGACAGACAGCGCGCGTCGCCTTTGACAATGGTTTTTGCCGGGGTCGTCAGGCCGCGGGGCACCTGATTGCCGTCGATCAACAGGTAATCCGGGGCCTGCGGCAGGCCCGCAATTGCGCGCATCATGGCAAGATGGCTGGCCCGCAGGATGTTCAGGGCGTCAATCTCGTCAACACTGGCATGGGCGATGCTGACCTGCGCGCAAGCATGAAGTTCAGCGGATAGGGCCACGCGGCGGGCATGCGTCAGCTTCTTGCTGTCGTTCAGCCCGGCGGGGATGCTGGCGGGGTCCAACACAACGGCGGCGGCTGTGACAGGGCCGGCAAGCGGCCCACGGCCCACCTCATCCACGCCAGCGATGCACAAGGCCCCGCCTGCGCGGGCGGCGGATTCAAAACTGAAATCGGGCATAGATTGGTCCATAGGTGCGATTAGCGCGTTTCGCAGTCGGACGAAATGAAAATGCCCCCAGACCGGGGGCATGATCTGGCGGCGGGTCGTTCAATGATCAGCTGAAATGCGATGGTATCAAAGATGGGGGCAGGGGCTGCTCACCCCCCTGCCCCCTTGCTTGCCCCTGCGCCATTCGGGGGGGACCCAGCGCAGGCCTGCTCAGCGATAGGCGCAGGGGGCCGCAATCGCGCTGTCAATCGGGCGCGCGCAGGCCTCGGGATCAGCCGCCGCTGACAGCGACACAGACAGCAGCACCGCAAGCAGTGCGGCCCCGGCGGTCAGGGCGTTGACGATGGTCAGATGCGGGCGCATAGCCTTGCGGCGCAGCATCGGATGGATGACTTCGATCTTGCGGGACGTTTCCATGTCTGCCTCTTTCTTTTGATCTGCATCACGCGCCCCCTTGTGACGGGGCCGATGGGCAAATCCTTGGGGCGGGGATGAAAGACAGGCAATAACGCGGTGTTGCTATGCGATAACAGCCGCATTGCGGGCCTTCGGATATTGAATATCAGCGGCTTCCCGCGCAGATTGCGATGGTCGCGCAACAGGAGGCCCGCATGGCCCGTATGCTGATATTGATGGTGCTGATCACGGTCGCCGGCCCTGTGCAGGCCGAGTGCTATGCCGATTACAAGGCCAAGCAGGATGATCCCTTGCGTCTGGCCTATGGCGTGGCACAGGTGTCTGACGGGAATTGTGACCCGGGTTCGGCAGCGGGCGAATTGGCCGGGCGGCTGGCGGCGGCGGGCTGGGAACTGTTAAGTGTGATGTCAACATTCGGGCCCGAAGGCCTGGGAGAAAGGCAAGCGAGTGCCGGAGACCATTTCCTCCGCTACTGACAGTCTGCGCGCGGGCAACCGCGTGGTGGCATTTGGGATTGCGGCGATTGTATTGATCCTTTTGGCGGCGGCGGTGTTCCTGTTTGTGAACCTGCCGGATGCCAATGCGTTCAACGCCAAGGTCACACAGATTTTCCTTGAGAACGATCTGCGGGACAATGCGGAACTGCGGTTGCTTGAAATTCTGGCGCAGTCGGGGACAAGTTTTTCCGAGGTGCTGCAAAGCTATCGGGTGGTGATCTTTGTGCTTTTGGTGTTTGCGACGGCCCTGCTGCTGGCGGCGCTGGTGTTTCTTGTGACCATCGTGGCGCTGAACCGGCGCATTTCGGCGATCCAGCGGTCGGGTATTCAGGTGGCGTCCATGCTGATCAGCCGCGAGGGCCGCGCGGTTTACATCAACGACATGGAATTCGCGCTGACCGAGGCGGCACTGGAAACGCTGTCGGTGCTGGCCGAAGCGCGGATGGATGACGAGGTGCTGACGGGCGCGCAGATTGAAGCGGTGATCAGCGGGCGGTCAGAGGCGGATTGTGATGAAGCGGCGGGGGCGACACGCGTGAAACGCCTGCGCGATACGCTTGGCAACCAGTTGGTAAGCGAACTGCTGGTCAAGACGATTGCACGGCGGGGCTATATGCTGGCCGTGGGCAAGGATGTGATCCGGATGGTGTGACGGGCCATTTCCTACCGAAAGGTTAAGGAGCCAGCTTTGGGCCAGCAATGGGCTGGCCGTTCGGGGTGGTTCAACCTGCGGCTTTCGATCGGGATGAACCCGGTCGGGATCGCACATCCAATCTTGCCCCCCGGTCCGGCAAGCGCCATCGCGCTTGCCGCGCGGCGACGTGTCCACCCACACCCCCGGGGGCCCAAGCCACCGGGCAGCCCCCGCCCGCGCCTTGGCGGGGGCTAAAGCCCCCACCCGGTCGGGGGCTGCCCTCTGTCGTCTTTTGCTGGACTGGTCCTGTAGAGACGTTGCACCATGAGCGGGGCCGACCCTCCACTGGAGGGTCGTCTTTTCCCGCTCAAGCCCAGCCTTGGCAAGGCGGTGCTTCTGTCAAGCGTCATGCCGATCTGAGCACGAAAAGCAGATCATCAGGTGCCAGCACGACCGGATTGGCCTTCATCGAAGAGGCGGTTTGCGCGACACTGACAACCTGCGCATGATCGCTTTCGCGCAGGCCAAGCGCCGTGAGGGAGGGCAAGCCCTGCGCACGGCTCCAATCCGCGAGCGCCATGGGGGCGGCATCGGCGGTGGTGCCAAGCTGCTGGCCCAGCACCTTGCACACCCAATCCAGCCGCGCAGGATCAGCCACGCGGGCGCGGTTCATCGCAATCACATGCGGCAGCAGCGCCCCACAGATCGCGCCATGCGCGGCCCCGGTCATGCCGCCAACCACCCCGGCAAAGCCATGCACGGCCCCAAGGCCCGCGTTGGCCAGCGCGAGGCCACCGGTCAGGCTGACCCATGCCATGGTATCACGCGCGGCGGCATCTTCGGTTTCCATCAGGCGCATCAGGGCGGGTAGGCCAGCGCTGATGGCAGGCAAGGTGATGGCGTCGGTGTAGGGGGTGGCCTTGCTGCTGATGTAAGGCTCAATGACCTGCGTGATGGCATCAAGGCCAGAGGCGAGGGTGACGGCCTTCGGACAATTGTCCGTCAGGGCGGGATCAATGATGGCGACACGCGCAATCATCCGGTCATCGCGCAGGCTGACCTTCTTTCCCGCATCGGGCACGCCGATGACGGCGTTCTTGGTGACCTCGGCCCCGGTGCCAGAGGTGGTGGGGATGGCGATGAAGGGCAGCGGTGGGGCGGTCAGCGGATGGGCGGGACCGACGCCTTCGAGATGATCCATGGCGGGGGTGGGGGATGGGATCAGGGCGGCAAGCGCCTTGCCGAAATCAAGCACGGCACCACCGCCCATTGCCAGCACCCAGTCAGGCGCGTGGGGGCGCGCAAGGGCAAGGGCGGATTCCAGCATGGGCAGGGTCGGCTCTGCAATGCAGGCAATGCCCTGTGCACCCGTCGCTGCGATCAGGGGGGCAGCGCGGCTGGCGTTGGCACCATGCACGATCAGGCCACGCGGGCCAAAGGCCATGGCAAGACTGGCCGCCTTGCTGGCTTCACCCCGCCCGAACAGGATGCGCGGAGGGGTTGTGATGCTGAAGACGGTCATGCGGAACCTACGAATTTCCTGCGAAAATTCGCAGCGGTGGGCACGGCTGAAAATTTTCGGAGGAAATTTTTGGCCGCTTCATCAGACGCTCATGGTGGCGGCAACCGCCCTGCCCCAGCGGGCATATTTCGCCTCACGCAGGGTGGCCTCCATACCGGGTTCAAAGCGGCGATCCAGCGCCCAGTTCTTGGCAAACTCATCCGGCCCGCCGCAGATACCCGCCTGCATGCCCGCCAGAAACGCCGCACCAAGCGCTGTGGTTTCAGTCACCTTGGGCCGGTCAACCGGTGCGCCGATGATGTCGGACAGGAACTGCATGGTCCAGTCGCTGGCCGTCATGCCGCCATCCACGCGCAGCACGCCGTCCGCCGCCGCCCCCCAATCCGCACGCATGGCCTGCAACAGGTCGCGCGTCTGGTAGCCCACGCTTTCCAGCGCGGCCTTGGCCAGTTCCGCGGGGCCGGAGTTGCGGGTCATGCCGTAGATGGCCCCCCGGCAATCGGGCCGCCAATAGGGCGCGCCAAGGCCGGTGAAGGCGGGCACCAGCACCACGTCCTGCGTGGGATCGGCGGCATCGGCGAGGGGCTGGGTTTCCTTCGCCTCGCGGATGATCTTCAGCCCGTCGCGCAGCCATTGCACGACCGCGCCCGCGATGAAGATGGAGCCTTCAAGGGCATAGGTGGGCTTGCCGCCCAGCTGGTAGGCAATCGTGGTCAGCAGGCGGTTCCTGGATGGAACCATGTCTGTGCCGGTGTTGAGCAGGGCAAAGCAGCCCGTGCCATAGGTAGATTTCATCATGCCGGGCGCAAAGCAGGCTTGGCCCACAGTGGCGGCCTGCTGATCGCCCGCCACGCCGGTGATGGGGATGGCACGGCCGAACAGGTCTGGCCGGGTGGTGCCGAAATCAGCGGCGCAATCGCACACCTCGGGCAGCAGGGCCATGGGGATATCCATCAGCGCGCAGATATCCGCATCCCAGCGGCCGTCCTTGATGCTGTACAGCATGGTGCGGGCGGCGTTGGTGGCGTCGGTTGCGTGAACCTTGCCGCCGGTCAGGTTCCAGATCAGCCATGTATCAACGGTGCCAAAGGCCAACTCGCCCTTGGCGGCGCGGGCGCGGGCACCGGGGATATGGTCCAGCAGCCATTTCAGCTTGGTGCCGGAAAAGTAGGGATCAAGCAGCAGGCCCGTGCGCGCGGTGATCATGGGCGCGTGGCCTGCGTCGGTCAGGGCCTGACAGGTATCTGCGGTGCGGCGGTCCTGC
>JALOSO010000160.1 GCA_025458385.1 Paracoccaceae bacterium
GCGGCCGTGGCCATTACCACCGCCATGCGCGATGACGACGATTGCGAGGAAGGCTGCGAAAAGTGCATTCCATTGCACGCAGGTGCGGGGGGAATACCGAAACGAATGCCGTATGCGAACGAACGCAATTCACGCGTCGGCTATGAATATCAACATCATGTGGTGAACTGGTTCTTCCATGATCCAATAGCGCGCATCATCATGGAATGGGAATTCAACGGTGTCGAGTTTGATGGTCTGGATCCCACTCGCGGCACTCTGTTGGCAGGGCGGGGTATAGCGCGGGCTGAATATGATCCGGCAGGAGTGGCGCGCTGCTACTTGATAGATACCAAGTATGGCTATGAGATTTATGTGCGGTATGATGCATGGGAGGAAAGGTGGGTCGTAAGACAGCTTTTTTTCTGGGGTGGATGGCAAAAGGAATTGACGGGACAAAGTGACGCAATCGAGAGTTCGCATCCGAACGTCATGCTCATCTGGATTTTCAGTAACCTGCAAGTCATGCAGGTTGCGAAAGAAGTTCTAAATGAAGTCAGTCAAGGCAAGGTAGCGACGGTTTACTATTCGTACATAGCGCAAGAGGATCGGGCCGAATGATGTTACGAAGCTCCCCCCTTTTCTCAGTTCGATATGAACCAAACCCAGTTGATTATGCGACCGGCAGCTATCAATTCCGCGATTTGCTGATCAAGCTGACCCAATTTTCGCCTGAAACGTCGGACTGGCGCGTTTTCACCGCGCCTGATCCTGCGGCTAACAGTGACGGCCTTGATCCGATAACGCAGATGGATGAAGTCATCGCGTTTTTCAGATCCAGAGATCTCGACGATTCCAGACCGATGTTTAACATGCTCATCTACGCAGAGTATTTTCGTAATTTCCCGAATGATCGAAGTATCAATTACCATTGGGGTCTTGGGACCAAACCCGATAGGCTTGAACTCAAAATCGAAGACATGCGCTATATCGCGCCTGTCACGCTTGATCGCTACATCGCCCTCTGCGATATCTTGCTGACCTGGCAGCACCCGCGCTACATGTGGGTCGGTGATCCCAACTATGTTTACAAGAAGCATGGCCTTTTCGACGGCCATCGCACCGTTGCCAACTGGATCGCATGGGTTCCCCAAACCGTCACGCCCGCGCATATCCCCTCGGCCCATCTTGTGCGCCCGCACCTTGGCGGCACGCTGATCGTGACCCAGCCCGATTTCTTCAACGTGCGCGAAAACCAGCCCGCCATCGACCGCACCAATGCCGTGGAATATGAGATGAACGAAGCAGGCGTGCTGCCCCTACTGACAGACCTGCACTGACCACTACTTCTTCACATCATCCTCGATGATGTATTTCTGCAGCGTGAAGATTTGCAGAAACAGGAAACCTGCCAGTGCAATCGGGAACCCGAACGTCTCGATCGTCACCCAGGCATCGTTCGACAGGTTGCGCCAGACCAGTTCATTCGCCACCGCCAGCGCCGCAAAGGCCGCACACAAGCGCCGCGTCAGGATCATCCAGCCTTCGTCGCGCATGGGCAGCACCTCGCCCAGCACAAATTTGAGCCAGCTTTGCCCGCGCAACAGGCCAATCGCCAGCAGGCCCGCCATGCAGCTGTAAACGATGGTCGTCTTCATCTTGAAGAACCGCTCATCGTTGAACCATGCCGTCAGCCCGCCAAAGAACAGCACCATGAACGCCGTGAAGATCTGCATGCGGCTGATCGTGCCCGTCAGATACCACAGCGCCGCGATTGACCCCAGAATAATCGGGATGAACACAAGCGCCGCGACGATAAAGCCGGAATATGCCGTGCCCGCAATGGTGAAAGTGTCGTCCCTGATCCACATGTAGATCAGGAAAAACACCACTGTCGGCCCAAGTTCGAGCGCTTGTTTCAAGGCGGGGCTGATGGGTTTTTGCACGGGTCAGTCTTCCTTGGGCGAAGGGTTATAAGTCGCGTTGAAGGTCACACCATCGAAGACGGGCATCCAGCCTTGCAGCGTGAACGGCACCCCTGTCATTGCAAAGCCCATGAATCGCGGCGCACCAAAGCCTGCTGGCACGGCTATATCCAAGGTAAGCTTTCCCCACGGATGCGGCATGTCTGCCAGCAGCAGGTCCAAGGCTGCGCGGCTGTTGGCATCCATCAGCGTATCCGGCAGGGCCGCAATGGTGCCGCGCGCATCGGCGATCAGGCCTGCAACAACCGCCTCCGGTTCGCCCGGCCCCGCCATGTTCAGCAAGGGCAAGCCAAGGGGCAAGACCACATAATTCTCGAACAACCCATGCGAGGAGATATCAAGGTTCAACCGCGTGATCCCCGCCTGCCCCACGCTCAGTTGCAGACCCGCGGCAGAGGTCAGATCAAGCCGTACCAGTTCGGCTGACAGATTTATCGCGTTGTCGCCCGGAAAATCCAAAGCGAGCCGTTCCATCACCAGCCTGCGCGCGCCCGCGTCATAGGTCAGCACCAGATCAAGGTCGATACCGGCCTGCGCGCCCTGCACATCCATCAGATAATTCATCGCCGGATCTTCGGTATAGACGCGTACCAGCATATCCCGCGCCTGCACCTCAAGCCGCGATGGCGGCGCGCCTGACAGCGCGTCCGGCAACCCGTCCCCGCGAAACCGCAGGGTGGCAACTCTGAAACCCGGCGCATAGGCCGCATCGGGGCGGTATTCCCAACTGTCAATCTCACACCACCCGGCCGCTGCTGTGGCCGACGGGATCGGTGCGGTATCAACATCAATCGCGGCCAAGGCAGGTGGCACAGCCTGCAACAGCGCGTTGCATTGATCCGTTGTCAGATCCTGTGCCACTGCCGGCGTTGCAAACGCCATGAATACAAGAAACCGCTTCATTCCAACCCCACCAGAGCCTTGGCAAATTCATCGGGGTCAAAGGGCTGCAGATCATCAATCTGCTCGCCCACCCCGATCGCATGAATGGGCAGCCCGAACTTATCCGCCAGCGCAACCAGCACGCCGCCCTTTGCTGTTCCGTCAAGCTTGGTCATCACCAGCCCCGACACATCCGCGATCTTGCGGAATATCTCCACCTGCAGCAGCGCGTTCTGTCCCGTGGTCGCATCCAGAACAAGGATGGTGTTATGGGGGGCCGTCGCGTCCTTCTTGCGGATTACCCGCACGATTTTCGCCAGCTCCTCCATCAGGTCGGCCCGGTTCTGCAGGCGGCCCGCCGTATCAATCATCAAGAGGTCTGCCTGATCCTCTTGCGCTTTCGTCAAGGCATCAAACGACAGGCTGGCAGGATCAGACCCCTCGGGCGCTGTCAGCACCGGCACCCCGGCGCGCGTGCCCCAGATCTGCAATTGTTCAACCGCCGCCGCGCGGAACGTATCACCCGCCGCAATCACCACCTGCTTGCCCGCCGCCTTGAACTGGCTGGCCAGCTTGCCAATCGTCGTGGTCTTGCCCGAGCCGTTGACGCCGACCACCAACACCACCTGCGGCTTTTGCGGATAAAGCGGCAGGGGCCGCGCCACCGGGGCCATGATCCGGGCAACTTCGGCCGCCAGGGCCTGTCGCAATTCCGTTGCCGAAATGCGCTTGCCAAAGCGGCCTTCGGCGATGTTGGCCGTCACGCGGGATGCCGTTTCCACGCCCATATCCGCCTGAATAAGCAGGTCTTCCAGGCTTTCCAGCATCGCATCGTCAAGGACGCGGCGGGGTTCCTCGGGCGTGGCGGTGCGCCCGAACAGGCGGCCAAGGATGCCCGGCTTGGCCGCAGGCTCTGGCGCGGGTTCTGCGGCCTTGGGCATTGGCGCGGGGACCACGACGGGCTTGGGCGCGGTGACTGGCGCAGGCTCTGGCGTGGCCGGCTCTGGTGCTGGCGCAACCTGCGCCCTGGCGGCCGCTGCCTGCACATCGTCGCGCGTTACATCCTCTGGTGCTGCAATCACCTCCGGCTCTGCCGCGCCGTCGCTGACCAGATTGTCCAGCCCTTCGCCGATCTTGTCAGAGGACCGGAACAACTTGTCCTTGAGTTTCTTGAAGAATGACATGCGCGCCCCGGATGGTTTTCCCTGACCTAATCCTTCCCGCGCAAACTGAAAAGGCCACATGCGCCCTGCGACGGAATAGACCGTTTCCAATGCGGGGGCTGTCAGCCGCGCCGACCCATGCTATTTTCGCCAGCATGAAGACCATACCGATGACCCTGTTTGCAGCGGCCAGCCTTGCCCCCCTGCCCCTGTTCGCAGCGGGCCTGTGGTTGGGCGGGCCATGGGTGCTGGCCGTGTTCCTGTACATGACCGCCTTTGCCGCGCTGATGGATCAGGCCCTGCCTTTCGTCGCGGGTGATGCTGAGGAGGGTAGCGAATTCCCTGCCGCCGATGCCCTGCTCGTCGCCCTTGCCATTGGCCATCTGGCAGCATTTCCCACTGTCGTCTGGGCCATTGCGGGCGAAAGCGGGCTTGGGTTTTGGGAGAAGGCCGGGCTGTTTCTGGGCGCGGGTCTTTGGTTCGGGCAGGTGTCAAACCCCATGGCGCATGAATTGATCCATCGCGGCAACCGCTGGCTGTTTCGCCTTGGCGCGCTTGTCTATGTCTCCATGCTCTTTGGCCACCACACATCCGCCCACCGCCACGTGCATCACCGCTATGCCGCCAGCGCGGATGACCCCAATACCGCCCGCAGTGGTGAGGGGTTTTATCCTTTTTTCCTGCGCGCTTGGACGGGTTCCTTCATGCAAGGCATGAAGATGGAAAACGCCCGTGGCCATGCCATTCATCCCTATGTCTGGTACATGGGTGGTGGTGCTGCCGCGCTGGCGCTTGGCCATGCACTTGGCGGCGCAGGGGGTGTGCTTGTCTGGCTTGCCCTGGCCTTGCATGCGCAGGTGCAACTGATGCTGTCAGATTACGTGCAGCACTATGGCCTGCAACGCGCCCGCCGGGCCGATGGCAAGCTTGAGCCCGTTGGCCCCCGCCATTCCTGGAACGCGCCGCACTGGTTTTCATCTGCCATGATGCTGAACGCGCCGCGCCATTCTGACCATCACGCCCACCCCGCCCGGCCCTATCCCAGTTTGCGCCTGCCGGCTGCGGCTGATGCCCCCATGCTGCCATGGCCGCTGCCCATGGCCTGCACGCTGGCGCTGATCCCGCCCCTGTGGAAACGCGCGATGCGCCCGCATCTGCGCCCCTGGCGCCAAGCCGCCGTCACGCCGAATTGACTGGATTTCCAAGGTCATATGGCCTGAACTTGGGCAAAAAGGGGTATCGGGCCTTGCGATTTCTGTTGATCTGCCTTGCCGTGTTGCCGTTGCCCGCCTGGGCCGACCGCGTGATGTCACCGGCCGAGTTTGAGGATTTTGCCACGGGCAAGACCATGGATTACGATGATGGCTTCGGTGTCTGGGGGCGCGAAGAATATCTGCCGGGCCGCCGTGTGCGGTTTTCCTTTACCGATGACGAATGCCGCTTTGGCATCTGGTACGATCAGGGCGAACAGGTCTGTTTCGTCTATGATCATGACCCAGAGCCGAAATGCTGGACCTATTTCACCGATGGCAAGAACGTCACCACGCAATTTGCCAACGACGGGCCGGGTGGAACGCTTTCAACGGTCAGGCCGACGAAGGAACCGCTGGTGTGCCTTGGGCCTGAGGTCGGGGTCAGTTACACCCGCCCGTGATGCCTGCCAGACAGGCCGTCTGGCCGATGACGCCTGTGTCGTCAGTCAAACAGTGACCCCTGCCCCGCTGGCCCGGACTTCGGCTTTTTTGCACGCGGGCCAAGCAGCAGCTTGCCGTCATGGAATTCAATCTCAAGCGTTGTTGCCCCTTCGGCGTCGGCCTTGCCCGTGACAACCGCGCCATCGCCGCGCACGACGGCATAGCCACGTTTCAACGTCTCGCGGTAGCCAAGGGTCTGATGTGTGCGCCCAAGCGCCGCAAGACGCGCCTCCAGTGCGGTCAGGCGGGCGGCGGGGGCTGCATCCAGCCGTGCGGACAATGCGGCAAGCGCGCCCTGCCCCCGGGTGACATTCCGCGCAGCCTCGGCAATCAGGCGCGCCAGTGCGGGGGCCAGACGTGCCGCAAGGGCGGTGGCCCGGTCGCGCGCCCGTTCGAGGGTGCGGGCATGCAGCTGCCCGGCCCGTTCGGTCAAATGGCGCAGCCGGTCATCCTCGCGCTGCAGACGGTCTGTCAGCAAACGATGGCGCAGCAGGGCGGCCAGCGGATCAAAGCCGCGTCGCTTGCGCGTGGCAGCCAGACCCAGGGCCCCCGTCAGCCGCCCTGACCACAGATCAAACCGTTGGGTCGCCCCGGCTGTCAGCCCGTCCAGCCGTGGCAAGGCGCGGGCAAGGTCTTGCAGCCGCTCGGCCCGCCGCCGCGACAGCGTTGCGCTGGCCCGCGATTGCCGCGCCCTAAGCCCATCCAGTGTTGCCAGCAGATCAGCCCGCACCGGCACGGCCATTTCGGCGGCGGCAGTCGGGGTCGGGGCACGGCGGTCAGCGGCATGATCGATCAGGGTGGTGTCCGTTTCATGGCCCACAGCCGAAATCAGCGGTATGGCCGATGCCGCCGCCGCCCTGACCACAATCTCTTCGTTAAAGCCCCAGAGGTCTTCCAGACTGCCGCCCCCGCGCGCCACGATCAAAAGGTCGGGCCGCGGAATTGGCCCGCCTTCAGGCAAGGCGTTGAACCCCCGGATCGCCGCCGCCACTTCGGGCGCGCAGGCCTGCCCCTGCACGGCAACGGGCCAGATCAGCACATGGCGCGGGAAACGGTCGCGCAGGCGGTGCAGGATATCGCGGATCACGGCACCCGAAGGTGAGGTGATGACACCGATGGTGCGCGGCAGATAGGGGATGGGCTTTTTGCGCGCAGCATCGAACAGCCCTTCGGCGGCAAGTGCGGCGCGGCGCTTTTCCAGCATCGCCATCAGCGCGCCTGCACCTGCGGGGGCGATATCCTCGACAATCAACTGATACTTCGACTGCCCCGGAAAGGTGGTCATGCGGCCCGTGGCCACCACTTCCATCCCCTCTTCCGGCCGCACCTGCATCTTTGACAGCTGCCCCTTCCAGCTGATCGCCGCAATCACCGCGCGGTCATCCTTGAGGTCGAAATACAGATGCCCCGAGGCCGGGCGTGACACGCGGCCCACCTCGAAAGCTCGGACACGGTGAATTCGGGGCTGTTGCCAAGCGGGATTGGGGAATCGTCAAGCAGGTTCACGGAAGCTCCATCGGCGGCGTAGATCAACCTACGACAGCTTGCACGGAAGGCCAAGTGTTGGCATCCTGGGAACCAAGCCACAAAGACCGGACCATCTGACATGTCCCCTGCAAAGCCTGAAACGTTGACCGATGATGGCCTGACGATCAAGTATCACGCCAATGGCCGCACGATCTGGTCCAAAGGCGCAGTCGTCGCGGGTCAGCCCGAGGGATACTGGGAATGGTACCGCCTTGACGGCACCATCAAACGGTCAGGCTGGTTCGCGCAGGGGGTGCCGATGGGCGACTGGACGACCTATGACGGCGCGGGCCAGATCTTCAAGGTGACGCGCAAGAAACCCTGAGGGTTGCGCCGCGCCGCCGGGTCTGGTTATTGCATGCAGGGCAGCACGGTAAGGGCGTAGCATGAACATACTCATCCTTGGGTCCGGTGGACGCGAGCATGCCCTTGCCTGGGCGGTCAAGCAGAACCCGAAGTGTGACCGCCTAATCGTCGCCCCCGGCAATGCGGGCATTGCGGATGTGGCGGAATGTGCGGCGCTTGACATGCTGGACGGCGCCGCCGTTGTGTCCTTTTGCGCCGAAAATGCGGTGGATTTCCTGATCGTCGGGCCAGAGGCGCCCTTGGCGGCAGGCGTGGCCGATGCCGCGCGGGCGGCGGGTATCCTGACCTTTGGCCCGAGTGCTGCGGCGGCGCGGCTAGAGGCGTCAAAGGCCTTTACGGCCGCTTATGCGCATTTCACCGATGCAGCGGCGGCGCGGGCCTATGTGACAGCGCAGGGCGCGCCGATCGTGATCAAGGCGGATGGGCTGGCTGCAGGCAAGGGCGTGGTGGTGGCGATGACGCTGGCCGAAGGCTTGGCGGCCATTGATGACATGTTCGGTGGGGCTTTGGGGACGGCGGGCGCGGAAGTCGTGGTGGAAGAGTTCATGCAGGGCGAAGAGGCAAGCTTCTTTATCCTGACAGATGGCACGCACGCCCTGCCCATCGGCACGGCGCAGGACCACAAGCGTGTGGGCGACGGTGATACGGGGCCGAACACCGGGGGCATGGGGGCCTATTCGCCAGCCCCGGTGCTAACCGATGCGATCATGGCGCAGGCCATGGCCGAAATCGTGCAGCCAACGATTGCCGAGATGGCCCGGCGCGGCACGCCCTATCAGGGTGTGCTTTATGCGGGCCTGATGATTGCGGATGGGCGCGCACGGCTGGTGGAATACAACGCGCGCTTTGGTGACCCGGAATGTCAGGTGCTGATGATGCGCCTTGGCGCGCAGGCGCTGGACCTGATGCTTGCCTGTGCCGAGGCGCGGCTGGACCGCGCACAGGTGCAGTGGGCCGATGACCACGCGCTCTGTGTCGTGATGGCGGCAAAAGGCTATCCCGGCAGCTATGCCAAGGGCAGCGTCATCGGCAACCTCGATCAGTTGCCGGAAGACAGCCGCCACATGGTGTTTCACGCCGGAACGGCGGCAGACCATGGCCAGATCACGGCAACGGGTGGCCGGGTTCTGGGTGTGACGGCGCGGGGCGATACGCTGGCGGCGGCGCAAAAGGCTGCTTACGCGATGGTTGATACCATTGATTGGCCGGGCGGGTTTTGCCGCCGTGACATCGGCTGGCGGGCGCTGTAGGCGGGCGGCGTCACAAAACCATCATCTGACTGCTACATCCGCGTTGCCAGAATCGGTGATTGCTGGTGCAGGGGGTTATGGCCTGCATTTGCCGGGCCGCTGCCCTTTGTCCCAGCATTCAACGCGATGGAGCAAGGCATGAAAGATTACGAAAGCGACTATCCCGATTTCCGTCAGACCCCGTTCTATGAACATGGCGACGAGGTGCCAAGCAACCGTTCGGCCAACCCGACGATGTATGACGTGGTGGCGGCGCGCACGTCGCGGCGCGGGTTTCTGGTGGGCGGGCTGGCTGGCATCGCCACGGGCCTGTTCGGTGGGGGCCTGACGCCGCGCGCGGCGCTGGCACAGTCGGCGGCCCCTTCAGGCCTGCTGGGGTTTGCAGCGGTGCCTTTGTCCAAGGATGATACGGTCGTTGTGCCTGCCGGCTATACGGTGCAGGTTCTGGCCCCCTGGGGCACCCCTTTGCTGGCCGATGCCCCCGCCTATGCCCCGGGTGTCAGCACCGGCGCCGGGCAGGCGCTGCAGGTTGGCAGCCACCATGACGGCATGCATTTCTTTGCCATCGACGGATCATCGACCGATGGTCTGCTGGTGATGAACCACGAATACATCGAGCCGCGTTTCATGCATGCGGTCAAATGGGCCGGGCAGGCGCTGGACGGCGATACAGTCGTCTTTGATGCCAACGGCAAACGCGACGATGACGAAGTGCTGGCCGAATTGAACGCCCATGGCTGCACCGTGGCCCGTGTGCAGCGTGGCGCCGATGGCCAATGGTCGGTGGTTCAGGGTGATCCGATGAACCGGCGGGTGACCGGACTGACCGAAATGCGCATCGCCGGGCCTGCGGCCGGATCGCCGCATCTGGTGACGCGCTTTGCCCCGGACGGTCTGCGCACGCGCGGCACGTTGAACAACTGCGCGCATGGGGTCACGCCCTGGAATACCTATATGACAGCCGAAGAAAACTGGGCGGGCTATTTTGTCAACGCCAGCGCCGAGATGCCGCGTGAACAGGCGCGGTATGGTGTTTCGGAAGAGGAATCGCGCTATGGCTGGGAAAAAGCCGCAGGTGGCGCCGACGCATACATCCGCTTCAATGCCGCTGCCACCGGCGCATCGGCTGCCGAAGACTATCGCAACGAAACCAACACCTTTGGCTGGATGGTCGAATTCGACCCCTTCGATCCGGCTTCGGTTCCGGTCAAGCGCACGCATCTGGGCCGCTTTGCCCATGAAGGCGTGGTCTTTGCCCCGGCGGTCGCCGGACAGCCGGTGGTCTGCTATTCCGGCGATGACAGCCGGTTTGAGTATATCTACAAGTATGTCTCGACCGCCGCCTATGACCCGGCCACGGCGAATGGTGACCTGCTGGACAACGGCACGCTGTACGTGGCCCGGTTCAATGCCGACGGCACGGGCGAATGGCTGGCGCTGGCACCGGGCGAGAATGGGCTGACACCGGAAAATGGCTTTGCCGATCTTGCGGATATCCTGGTCAACACGCGCCTTGCTGCCGATCAGGCAGGCGCAACCAAGATGGACCGCCCGGAATGGGGCACGGTCGACCCGAACTCCGGTGAGGTCTATTTTACGCTGACCAACAACAACCGGCGTGACCTGACACAGGTGGATGCCGTCAACCCGCGCGCCGAAAACAACTTTGGCCAGATCGTGCGCTGGAAATACGAAGGCAATGATCACACCGCGACCAGCTTTGCATGGGAGTTGTTCGTGATCGCAGGCACGCCGCGTCAGTCCAAAACCTTTGGTGGTGATGTGCTGGGCGACGACAACACCTTTGCCTGCCCGGATGGCATCTGGTGCGATGCCAACTCGCGCCTGTGGATCCAGACGGACATGGGCGATATCGGACCCGCACAGGAAGGCCCGCTGGCGCCCTTCGGGATGAACATGATGCTGGCGGCTGATCCCGCCACAGGTGAAATCCGCCGTTTTCTGACGGGTCCGTGGGGGCAAGAGATCACAGGTGTGGTGACCACGCCTGACGGGACGACGATGTTTGTCAACGTGCAGCATCCCGGCGGCCACGCGACTGCCGAAGATTTTGCCGCGGGCAACTTTGGCTCTGGCTTTCCCGATTACAACGGCACCGTGCCGCGTTCGGCCACGCTGGTCATCGCGCGCACGGATGGTGGCGTGATCGGGGCCTGAGGGGCAACCAACACGCAATCAGGCGGCGGGCGAAGGCCCGCCGCCTTTTTGTATTGGCACCTGCGCCCCTTGCACCTGCCCGACCCCTTGCATAAACAGCCCTCCGAATGGGCGACAGCGGGGAAAGCTATGCCGCTTCTGGTGATGAAATTCGGGGGCACCTCGGTGGCCGACCTTGCGCGCATCAAGAATGCGGCAGGCAAGGTCAAGCGCGAGGTCGAACGCGGCTATGACGTCATCGTCATCGTCAGCGCCATGTCCGGCAAGACCAATGAACTGGTGGGCTGGGTCGAAGGCACCTCGCCCTTGTATGACGCGCGCGAATATGATGCCGTCGTATCATCCGGCGAAAACGTCACGGCGGGCCTGATGGCGCTGACCTTGCAGGAAATGGATGTTCCCGCGCGGTCATGGCAGGGTTGGCAAGTGCCGATCATGACCACGTCCGCCCATGCCTCGGCCCGTTTTGTCGACATTCCGCGTGCCAATATCGACGCGAAGTTTGCCGAAGGCTTCAAGGTGGCCGTGGTGGCGGGTTTTCAGGGCGTCTCGCCCGAAGGCCGCATCACCACGCTGGGCCGGGGGGGCAGTGACACGACCGCAGTGGCCTTTGCCGCCGCCTTTGCCGCCGAACGCTGCGATATCTATACCGACGTTGACGGCGTCTATAC
>JALOSO010000012.1 GCA_025458385.1 Paracoccaceae bacterium
GGCAACGGGCGGCGCGAAAGCTTCGCGCATATCCCGATGCCGCGCATGACCAACACCTATATGCTGGCCGGGCAGGATGACCCGAAAGCCATTCTGGCAGGTCTCAAGGATGGCATCTATGCCGTCGGCTTTGGCGGCGGACAGGTCGATATCACCAACGGCAAATTTGTTTTCAGCTGCACCGAGGCTTACCGCGTGCGGGGCGGCGTGGTGGGTGAGGCGGTGAAGGGTGCGACCCTGATCGGTGACGGGGCGACAGCGCTGAAACACATCCGCGCCATCGGCAACGACCTGCAGCTTGACCCCGGCATCGGCAATTGCGGCAAGGCCGGGCAGTGGGTGCCGGTGGGCGTGGGTCAACCAACCCTGCTGATCGGCGGGCTGACGGTGGGTGGCGCGGCCTAAAGACGACCGGGGCCAACTAAAAATTTTCGACGAAAATTTTTAGTCCCGCGCCACATTTTTCGCATCAGCGTATTGACCTTGGGTAAGGCGGCTGCGTCATCGACGCAGCAGACTAAAAATTTTCGACGAAAATTTTTAGTCCCGCGCCCTATTCCGGCGCTTTGTCACCGGCCAGCAGCCGTTCTGCCTTTTTGCGCACCAGCACCGTGCGCAGATCGTGCATCGCCAGCAGCAGCGCGTCCGTCACATCTTCCAGTTGCGCATCCGTCGCTTTTGACTGCGCCCATTGCGTGGTCAGGTTCAGATGATCAACCGCGCGCAGGATATCATCCACATCGCGCGCTGCCAGTACCGCTTGCCGTTCGGCCAGCCAGTGTCCGATCAGCACCTCTTCATCCGCTGTCAGCGCCCGGTCACCATGCGGCTTGATATTGCCGTTCTTCACGTTGACCGTGGCAATTTCTTCCATATCGATGCGCCGCTGACGGTTTTCCGTATCCACCCGGAACACCACCGCGCCGTTTTCGCGGATCCGAAAGTAATAGGGCGGCAGGTCACTCATCCCTTCATCCCCCTATTTGCACCGGAAAATCAGGTCTTGCTGCTGGTTCGCCCCGATATCGACAGCGCCTGTGGTAATCAGCGATCCTGTGCCAATCGTCCGTACATCCTGTTGCAGTACAACCGGCCGCAGCCCCATTGCACTGCATGTCTTTGCCATCACCCGATCCGCTTCTTCCAGCTGATAGCCGAAATTCGCCCGGCCCGTATAGCGATAGGCCTCGGTTCCGTCCGCCAGCTCGATCGGCGTGGCCGCGACATTGGCATAGGTGCATCCCGCCAGGATCAGGCAAGCAACGGTCAGACGCATGCAAACCCTTTCTACTGCAGCGATGCGCAAAAACCTTGAATCCGTTTGCAGGCTTCGGTCAAGGCCTCATCCGAGGTTGCATAGCTGACGCGGAAATTAGGTGACACGCCAAAGGCCGCGCCGAATACCACCGCCACGCCCGTATCCTCCAGCAGCTCAGTCGCGAACACCTCATCGTTCGTGATCTTCACACCCTTTGGCGTGACCTTGCCGATACAGCCACTGATATCCGGATAGACGTAAAACGCCCCCTCCGGTTTCGGGCAGACAATCCCCGCAGCCTCGTTCAGCATCCCCACCACCAGATTGCGTCGCCGCTGGAACGCCGCGCGGAACGGGCCCAGAAATTCCTGCGGGCCGTTCAACGCCTCCAGTGCCGCATATTGCGCCACCGAACAGGGGTTTGACGTCGACTGGCTCTGGATCGTCCCCATCGCCTTGATCAGATGCGCAGGCCCCGCCGCATAACCAATGCGCCAGCCCGTCATCGCATAGGCCTTGGACACGCCATTGCAGGTCAGCGTGCGGTCATACAACCCCGGTTCGATTTCCGCAGGCGAGCAGAATTCGAAATCGTCAAACACCAGATGTTCATACATGTCATCCGACATCACCCAGACATGCGGGTGGCGCATCAGCACATCCGTCAGCGCGCGCAGTTCCGCCCGCGTATAGCCTGCCCCCGTCGGGTTCGACGGGCTGTTGAAGATGAACCACTTGGTGCGCGGCGTGATCGCCGCCTCCAGCTGCGCTGGCGTCAGCTTGAAATCCGTCTCGATCCCGCAGACCACCGGCACCGGCACCCCGCCTGCCAGTTGCACCATATCCGGGTAGCTGACCCAATAGGGTGCCGGGATGATCACCTCATCGCCTGCATTCAGCGTCGCCATCAGCGCGTTATACAGCGTCTGCTTGCCCCCTGTGCCCACCGTTACCTGCGAAGGCGTGTAGGTCAGACCGTTCTCACGCAAGAACTTTGCGCAGATCGCCGCCTTCAGCTCCGGGATGCCATCCACAGCCGTGTATTTCGTCTTGCCCGCGTCAATCGCCCGCTTGGCGGCCGCCTTGATATTGTCCGGCGTGTCGAAATCCGGCTCTCCCGCCCCAAGGCCGATGATGTCACGCCCCGCCGCCGCCAGTTCACGCGCCTTGTTCGTCACGGCGATGGTTGCACTGGGTTTGACCCGGCCAAGCGTATCGGACAAAAAGGCCATGATCATCTCCTGTGACAGCCGCGTTTCCCGCGCCTGTCTTAGGGGGCACCATTGACAGGATCAAGCCATGACCGAAACCGCCGAGGCCCGCCGCAAACGCCTGACCATGCGCTCTTGGCGTCGGGGCACCAAGGAGATGGACCTGATCCTTGGCCCCTTTGCCGATGCGCATCTTGCGGGCATGGATGATGCCACGCTTGCCATCTATGACAGACTGCTGAACGAGAATGACCAGGACCTGTTACCCTGGGTTCTTGGCCAAACTGCGCCGCCCACCGCAATCGCTGACCTGATCACCCGGATCGGCGCCTTTGCCCAAAGCCGCAAAATGCGCTGATTTTTCGCGAATCCGGTTCGAGTTTACGGAATGTTTTCCGTTTGTGCCGATTCTGTCCACCGAACGCTCTGGTGGAGAATTATTCATGTCCTTGCACGAACCGCTGCTTGATGGTGCGCAAAAGGCCTTTTTGGGCTGCTATCTGGAAAACCTGTCGCTGATCGAACGCCTGCACCGGCTTTTGCTGGATGTGGTCAAGGATGAATTCGAACGCCTGCGCATTCTTGAAATCAACGCGGTACAGGCGCTGCTGGTGTTCAACATCGGTGAGAATGAGGTGACGGCCGGTGAGTTGAAGTCACGTGGCTATTACCAGGGGTCCAATGTCAGCTATAATCTGAAAAAGCTGGTGGAACTGGGCTATATGCACCACCAGCGGAGCGAGATCGACCGCCGCTCTGTCCGCGTGCGTCTGACGGAAAAGGGACGCAAGGTGCGCAGCGCCTTGACGGAACTTTTTGCAAAGCACGCCGAAACCCTGGAAAAGCGCGGTGTGCTGGGGACGGAAGGGATCGACGACATCAACCGCAGCCTGAAACGGATGGAACGGTTCTGGACCGAGCAGATCAGGTACATTTACTAGGGTCAGGACCCGATCACCTTTGCCTTTGGGGGGACTCTGTTGCACAAATCTGCTGATGGCCGCGGTTCCCCTTTCCCCGGACAGACTTATCCTGTGACTTCCGTGATAGGCGTGCCGCGCGCTGTGAAGCCGTTGAGCAATGAGCCATGTCGCGCCATTGGTCCAAGCGACAATGGCGAATGACCCTGACCTGGAACTCCGCGACCTGACGGTCGAAGTCTCGGGCGGACAGGCGCTGGCCCAGTAACTTGCCGTAGTGCATCTTCGTCTCTGCACGGCTTCGGCGATGGTAGCCGCTCCGTCTTCGCCAGATGGTTCGACCCACGCGCTTCGAGGTGCGCAGGATTTCGTTGCGGGTCGAGGCATTGTCCGCCATTGGTCCGAGGACAATGCCGAGGGGCCCCGGCTGTGTCAGGTTTCCATGGTTTGGCGTTCCTGCGGGGCGGGATGATCGCGGCGGCACTGCGGGCGGCGATGGCGTCATGGCACTTGCGGGTATCGAAGGCACCGTCATTGGTGACGCTGGCGATCTCCTGATCGGGTGGGACCTGGTCGAGCAACTCGGGCAGCATGGGCGCGTCGCCGATCTCGCTGGTGGTGAACTCGGCAGCGCGGATTTCCAAGGTTTGCTCGTCAATTCCGATGTGGATCTTGCGCCAGACGCGCCGTTTCGTTCCGCCGTGCTTGCGCCATCGTCGGTCAAACAGTCCCCCGGACTGCTTGCTGACCCTCCTCTGTCCACTCGCCTTCACCCTCGACCTTGATCCCGGTGCTGTCGATCAGCAGGTGCAGCGGGCCTGCTGATCCGCGATACGGGATGTTGACCTTCAGGGTCTTCTGGCGGCGGCTCAGCGTGCTGAAGTCCGGCACCGCCCCGTCCAGGCCGATCAGCCGCAACAGGCTCTCGACGAACCCTGTGGTCTGCCGCAGCGCCATGCCGACGAGCACCTTTATCGTCAGGCAGGTCTGGATCGCGGCATCGCTGTAGTCAGGCTGCCGCCTCCGCTTGCCGGTGGGCGCAGCCTCCCAGGCCATCGCGGGATCGAACCAGATCGTCCGCGAACCCCGGCGCTTCAGCGCTTTGTTGTAGCTCGGCCAGTTCCGGGTCTTGTATGCGGGGGGTGTCGGTCTGCTCATGGCCTCCAGCTACCACGCTGGATTCACGAGATGAATCCATTACGGAATTTGTGCAACAGAGCGCTTTGGGGGCACAACACCTGAACCAGGGCCAATTTTCTTCGAAGAAAATTGCAAAAATCTTCGAAGATTTTTGGCCGGAATTTTCGAAAATTCCGGCTCTGCCCCGCTGCTGCGCGCCACCCAACCGGTCAGAACGCCCCAGAAAGGGGTCAGTGCGCCATTTCCACGACCGAAAAGTCGTTCACTTCAGACCCGTTACAACGTAGCCCGGATCAGCCCCAGAACTTCACGCGCCGCTGCCGGGATGTTCGTACCCGGCCCAAAGATCGCCCTGATCCCGTGCTGTTTGAGATAGTTGTAATCCTGCGCTGGAATGACCCCGCCGCAAATGACCTGCGTCGTCATATCCCCGCCTGCCCGCAAGGCCTGCACCAGTTTCGGAGCCAAGGTCATGTGCCCCGCCGCTTGCGATGAAATGCCAATCACATCCACCCCCAACGCGGCTGCCTGCGCCGCCGCCTCCTCTGGCGTCTGGAACAGCACGCCCACCGTCACCTCAAACCCGATGTCGCCAAAGGCCCCGGCAATCACCTTGGCCCCCCGGTCATGCCCATCCTGCCCCATCTTCACCACCAGCATGCGTGGCGGGCGCCCCTTGGCCGCCTTGAACGCCGCAACATCCGCCCGCGCCGCTGCAAACTCCGCATCCCCCTCGGACGCCGCCGCATAGACCCCGCGCAGCGTCTGCACCTCGGCCGCGTGCCGCCCGAACACCGCCTCCATCGCATCCGAAATCTCGCCCACCGTCGCCCGCGCCCGTGCCGCCGTCACCGCCGCCGCCAGCAGATTGCCCCCATCCCGCGCTGCCTGCGTCAACGCTGCCAAGGCCGCCGCACAGGCCACCCCGTCGCGCCTTGCCCTTACCGCTTTCAACCGCGCCACCTGCGCATCCCGCACAGCCGCGTTATCAATCGACCGGATGTCCAGCTCTGCCTCTTCCGCCAGCCGGTACTTGTTCACCCCGACAACCACCTCTTCGCCCCGGTCCACCATGGCCTGCCGCCGCGCCGCCGATTCCTCGATCCGCAGCTTTGGCATCCCGCTGGCAACGGCCTTCGTCATCCCGCCAAGCGCCTCCACTTCCTCCATCAGCGCCCATGCCTTGTCCGCCAGTTCCGCCGTCAGCGCCTCCACATAATAAGACCCCGCCAGCGGATCGACGACCCGCGTCACCCCGGTTTCTTCCTGCAAGATCAACTGCGTATTCCGCGCAATCCGTGATGCGAAATCCGATGGCAACGCCACTGCCTCATCCAGGCTGTTGGTATGCAGGGACTGCGTCCCCCCCAGCACCGCTGCCATCGCCTCGTACGCCGTGCGCACCACGTTGTTGTAGGGGTCCTGCTCCTGCAAACTTACACCGCTCGTCTGGCAATGCGTCCGCAGCATCAGGCTTTCCGCCTTTTGTGCGCCAAAGCCGCTCATCACCCGGTGCCACAGCAGACGCGCCGCCCGCAGCTTGGCCGCCTCCATGAAGAAATTCATGCCGATGGCAAAAAAGAAGCTCAGCCTTGGCGCAAAGGCATCCACGTCCATCCCCCGCGCCAGCGCCGCCTTCACATATTCCCGCCCATCCGCCAGCGTAAAGCCCAGCTCCTGCACAAGGTTCGCGCCCGCCTCCTGCATGTGATAGCCGCTGATGCTGATGGAGTTGAACTTCGGCATCTCGGCCGCGGTGTACGCAATGATATCCGCAACGCAGCGCATGCTGGGTTCGGGTGGAAAGATATAGGTGTTACGCACCATGAATTCTTTCAGGATATCGTTCTGAATCGTCCCGGAAAGCGCCGCGCGCGAAACCCCCTGCTCTTCGCCCGCCACGATGAAGCAAGCCAGCACCGGGATCACCGCGCCATTCATCGTCATGGAGACAGACACGCGGTCCAGCGGGATGCCGTCGAACAGGATCTTCATATCCTCGACCGAGTCTATCGCCACCCCGGCCTTGCCCACATCGCCCACCACGCGCGGATGGTCACTGTCATATCCGCGGTGCGTGGCCAGATCGAAGGCCACCGAAACCCCCTGTTGCCCTGCCGCCAACCCCGCGCGGTAGAAGGCATTGCTTTCCTCGGCCGTGGAAAAGCCCGCATATTGCCGGATGGTCCAGGGGCGGCCGGCATACATCGTCGCCTTCACCCCGCGCGTGAAGGGGGCGATGCCCGGCAGGCCAGGATCGCCCGGCAGATCGGCTGCCGTATAAAGCGGCTTGACCGCAATCCCCTCCAGGGTGGCCCAGGTCAGGCTGTCCGGATCGCGCCCGCGCAGCTCTTTTGTCGCCAATGCCCGCCACGCTGCCAGATCATCATTCATCACTGCATCTTCCCCTGCCCGCAGGCCTGCCTATATGAAAGGTAAAACCGGAGGCCCCATGCAGACCCTGATCCGCGCCTTTCTACTTACGCTACTGCCATTTTCTGCTATGGCGGAGACAGTTGCAACGCCTGAAGGGCCCGTTGACGCCGCCGATGTTGTGCTGGCCGACATGCTGTATCTGCAACGCGCGGTGATCGTCTTTGCCGACAGCCCGAATGACCCGAATTTCATCCGCCAGATGCAGCTTCTGGAACGTGACCCGGGCGCATTGGCCGAACGCGATGCGCTGCTGATTGTGGACACAGACCCCGAGGCCCGGACAGAGTCGCGCCTGAAATTCCGCCCGCGCGGGTTTTCACTGGTGCTGATGGAAAAGGACGGCACAGCCGTGATCCGCAAACCCCTGCCGTGGGAGCTGCGCGAGATTACAAATGCCATCGACAAGTTCCCGCTACGCCGGCAAGAGGTGCTGGAACGCAACCCGGCCGGGCGGTGAGGTGCGGGGGCCGGGTGGTCTGACCCGACTGGCAGCGCTTCGGGGCGCTCATCCCTCCCTTCGGTCGGTCTTCGCTGGTGACCTCAGCGAAGACCGACCGAAGGGAGGGATGAGCGGCCGTTGAAGCCCCCTATTCGAACTCAAGGATCACATCATCGACCCGCAAGCTGGCACCTGCCTGCGCAGCAATCCGTTTGACCACGCCTTTGCGTTCCGCCTTGAGGGTGTTTTCCATTTTCATCGCCTCTACCGTCGCCAGGGCCTGGCCTTCCTGCACCTCATCCCCCACGGCCACGGCAATCCGCACCACCAATCCCGGCATCGGGCACAAAAGGAAGCGCGAGGTATCAGGGGGCGCCTTCTCCGGCATCAGGGCCGCCAGCGCCGCTGCCCGCGGCGTGCGCACATAGACCCGCAGGTCCGCCCCGCGGTGGCGCAAGCGAAATCCCATCGGCACCTTGCCCACCTTCATGACAAGCGGGCTGCCGTCCACCAGTAACCGTGCAAGCGGCTGCCCCGGCGTCCAATCGCTTTCGACCCGCAGCCTTGCCCCATCTGAAAAGGTCACCGTCGACCCTGCCGGATCTGCGGCCACACGGCAGGCATGATCCGCGCCGTTCAGGCTGACAACCCAGTCGTCGCCCACCCGCCGCGTGTGGTTATCCATCGTGCCCGAGATTCGCGTACGCCGGATTTCCGCCACGCGGTTCATCGCTGCTGCGGCCGCCGCGATGCGCCGCAGCGTAGCTGCATCAAGGCTCGCTCCCTGAAACCCTTCCGGATATTCCTCGGCAATGAACGCGGTCGTGATTTCGCCCGACACAAAGCGCGGATGATCCATCACCGCCGCCACGAACGGCAGGTTATGCCCGATACCTTCCACCTCGAACGTGTCCAGCGCCACCCGCATTTCGGCAATCGCTGTCGCCCGGTCTGGCCCCCATGTGCACAGCTTGGCGATCATCGGGTCGTAGAACATGCTGATCTCGCCGCCCTCATAAACCCCCGTATCATTGCGCACGATGCCCTTGGCCGTCGCCCCCTCAACTGGCGGGCGATAGCGTGTCAGCCGGCCGATGGATGGCAAGAAGTTGCGATAGGGGTCTTCGGCATAAAGGCGGCTTTCCATCGCCCAGCCATTGATCTTCAGGTCCGCCTGCGCAAACGGCAGCGCCTCGCCCGCCGCCACGCGGATCATCTGTTCAACAAGGTCCACCCCCGTGATCAGTTCCGTCACCGGATGTTCCACCTGCAGGCGCGTGTTCATTTCAAGGAAATAGAAGTTGCGGTCGCCGTCCACGATGAATTCCACCGTGCCCGCACTTGTATAACCCACCGCCTTTGCCAAGGCGCAGGCCTGCTCGCCCATTGCCTTGCGCGTCGCCGCATCAAGGAAAGGCGAAGGCGCCTCTTCGATCACCTTCTGGTTCCGCCGCTGGATGCTGCATTCGCGTTCGTGCAGATAGACGCAGTTGCCATGGCCATCGGCCAGCACCTGAATCTCAATATGGCGCGGTTGCGTGACAAACTTTTCAATGAAAATCCGGTCATCGCCAAAGCTGGCCGCCGCCTCGTTCTTTGAGGACTGAAATCCCTCGCGCGCCTCGGCATCGCTCCACGCGATCCGCATGCCCTTGCCGCCACCGCCCGCACTGGCCTTGATCATCACCGGATAGCCGATCTTGGCCGCAATCGCCGCCGCCTCGGCCTCATCCGCGATCAGGCCCATATGGCCCGGCACGGTTGAAACCCCCGCTTCCATGGCGATCTTCTTTGAGGTGATCTTGTCGCCCATGGCCTCGATTGCCGGGCTTGGCGGGCCGATGAAGACCACACCTGCGGCCTCCAGCGCCGCCGCGAAATTCCGGTTTTCCGACAGAAAGCCATAGCCCGGATGCACCGCCTGCGCGCCCGTCTGCTTGATCGCCGCCATGATCTTGTCGATGACGATATAGCTTTGTGCGGCCGGGGATGCTCCGATATGCACTGCCTCATCGGCCATGCGCACATGCAGCGCGCCCCTGTCCGCATCAGAATAGACCGCCACGGTCTTGATACCCATCTTGCGCGCCGTCTTGATGACGCGGCAGGCGATCTCGCCCCGGTTGGCGATCAGGATCTTGTCGAACATTGGCTTTGGCCCCTTGATATCAAAAAACCACCCGCAGCATCCTGCGGGTGGCCCATTTGCGTACATTGCGCTGCGCGTGGCGCGTGATCAATAGCCTTGCTGACAGTTGAGCGCACCGGGCAGATAGCAGCTGCCCGCGCCGCCCACGGCCCCGATGGCCGCACCGGCGATAACATTCTCGTCCAGCGCGTCAGCGATGACGGCCCCGGCAAGCGCGCCGCCGACACCGCGAGTGGCCGGGTCTTGCAGGCAGCCGGCCAATGGCATGGTAAGGGCCGCCACCAGAATGATGTGTTTGATCTGCATCGGTATTTGCCTCGTCCGTTTGTTTTTATTGGTTCGAATATGTCAACAATTTGCCCGTCGCGAAAGCCAAATTGCTGTGACCCCCGCGCATGGCCTGCCGATTGCGCGGTGATTGCCACAAAAAACGGCCCGATCCGCGCAGGATCGGGCCGAAAGATAGGGGAAGGGTAACAGTCTAGACAGATCAGGCCCCCCGTCGCAGGCGGACGGCCGATAAGGGCATCTTTCACGCAGGCACCGCCGGGTGCAAAACCTTTTTGACCCAAGGGCAAGCGATGCGCAAAGCCTTGCCAATCAGGGGTGGCGGACGGCGGTTTCATGCCTAATCATCATCCCCGTCGTGGTCGTCATCATCGTCATCATCGCCCCAGTCATAGGCCGGCGCGTCTGGCGCAAAGACCGCCGGAAACGCCGCTTCGGCGCGTTTGACGTCAATCCGAAGCAGGGCATCATAGCTTTCGGCATCGAACGGGTCTTCGGCTGGCACGACCTCGCGCCCAAAAAGCCAGGACAGGCGACCGGCATCCAGATTGCCGCGGGCAAAGGGTTCTTCGCCGAAATGCGCCCACAGCGCGGCCATAAAGCCTTCGTCGGCCATCCGGTCCACGTGTTTGCGGTCGCGATAACGTTCGCGCTTGATCAGCTTGGTCGCGCCCTTGCGATGGTTGGCGCGCCGGATGACAAACTGGAAATCACTGCCCGGCAGACGGCCCGGGAATCCGCGATGCTTGATCATGACCGCCCCATGCACCGCGTGTCAGACAGAAAAAGGGCGGGCCGGGGCCATTGCCCCAAGGCCCGCCCGATCATCTTACTTGTACTTGCCGGTGTAGGTCGGTTCGACCGTAACTGCCGGTTCGTCCACGTAGACCACTTCTTCCTGCTTGGGCGCGCATGCTGCGGCAAATGCCACAAGGCCCAGTGCAAGAACGATCTTGGTGCTCTTCGACATCCTCTTCTCCTTGGTTCTTCTGTCAGGACAGGGACGCAACGAACGCCCCCCCGCCCGTCTCGCGAGGTTAAGGCCGCTTGGGTTCGGCCTGTGGGAAGCATACCCAAAGCACCCCGCGTTGGACACGGCGCAGATGCCAAACCCACCACCTGTGACTCGGAAGTCGCAATCGCGTGACTGCGTGAAGAATGATCCGCAACATATTGTGGTTGCATCAGTAAATCTCCCAGATGCAGGCACCGTTCTCGATCCGGTAGGCCTCGAAATACTGCACGGCGTCCGGGTTTGTCTGCCCGAACGGCATCACGACATCTGCCAGCGACACGATGATCTGCGCCGGCTGCGGCCCCTGATTGCTGATCCGGTCCAGCGCAAAACCCGTGCACAGGGCCTGCATGTCGGCCAGGGCGTCATCGGTCGTAAGCCCCGCCAGCCCCGGCGCAATGAAGCGGAAGCGCGTCGTCAGCCCCTGGGTGCCCGGCACGTTCCAGATCACCTCATGCAGCCACAGATCCTGCCCCGAAGGCACGGGGATCAGCGTCACCTCTTCCATGCAGCCCCCTGTCCGCTGTGCCTGCAACCCGAACCTAAAGTGGAATATTGTCGTGTTTTTTCCATGGGTTCTGCAGCTTTTTGGTCCGCAGGCTGGCAAAGGCCCGCGCTACCCTGCGCCGCGTCGAATGCGGCATGATCACTTCGTCAATGAACCCGCGCTCGGCCGCAACAAACGGGTTGGCAAAGCGGTCTTCATATTCCTTCGTCCGCGCTGCGATCTTTGCGGCATCGCCCAACTCGCTGCGATAAAGGATCTCGGTCGCGCCCTTTGCCCCCATCACAGCGACCTCGGCCGTGGGCCAGGCATAGTTGAAATCGCCGCGCAGGTGTTTCGAGGCCATCACGACATAGGCCCCGCCATAGGTTTTGCGCGTGACAACGGTCACCTTTGGCACCGTCGCCTCGGCATAGGCAAACAGCAGTTTTGCCCCATGCTTGATGACCCCGCCCAGTTCCTGCGCCACGCCGGGCAGGAACCCCGGCACATCGACCAGCGTCAGGATCGGAATTTCGAACGCATCGCAGAACCGCACAAAGCGCGCGGCCTTGCGGCTGGCGTCAATGTCCAGACAGCCCGCCAGCACCATCGGCTGATTGGCCACCACCCCAACGGACTGCCCCTCCAGCCGGATGAACCCTGTGATGATATTGCCGGCAAAGGCGGCCTGAATTTCAAAGAAATCACCCTCATCCGCGATCTTGTGGATCAACTCTTTCATGTCATAGGGCTGGTTCGGGTTGTCGGGCACCAGACTGTCAAGGCTATGCTCCAGCCGCGCCGGATCATCAAAGAACGGCCGCACGGGTGCTTTTTCGCGGTTGTTCAGCGGCAGAAAGTCGATCAACCGACGCGCCTCGGCCAGCATTTCAACATCGTTTTCAAACGCGCCATCGGCCACCGATGATTTGCGGGTATGGGTCGAGGCGCCGCCCAGTTCCTCGGCGCTGACCACCTCATTCGTGACCGTTTTCACCACATCCGGGCCGGTGACGAACATATAGCTGCTGTCCTTGACCATGAAGATGAAGTCGGTCATCGCCGGGGAATAGACCGCCCCGCCCGCGCAAGGCCCCATGATCAGACTGATCTGTGGCACCACGCCCGAGGCCATGACATTGCGCTGGAACACCTCGCCATAGGCGGCAAGGCTGCCCACGCCTTCCTGAATGCGCGCGCCGCCACTGTCGCACATGCCGATGACCGGCGCGCCGTTCTGGATGGCCATGTCCATGATCTTGCAGATCTTCGCGCCATGCGTTTCGCTGACAGACCCCCCGAACACCGTGAAATCCTGCGCAAAGACATAGATCATGCGCCCGTTGATTGTGCCCCAGCCCGTGACAACGCCATCGCCCGGCATGGCGGTATCGCCCATGCCGAAATCGTTGCAGCGGTGGGCGACGAACATGTCGAATTCCTCGAACGAGCCTTCGTCAAGCAGCAGGTCAATCCTTTCGCGGGCCGTCAGCTTGCCCTTGGCATGCTGTGCGGCAATCCGCGATTCGCCCCCGCCCAGCCGCGCCGTTGCCCGCCGTGCCTCAAGCTCTTCCAGAATGTCACGCATCATGCCCCCCCGTTTTCTTTGCACCGTAACGACATTATGACGCTGGTTCAAATGCCTTCCCAGCCCCGGATGGTGCTTTGCAAAGGAAAATCGATGTCGTCATTTCCCGTGCCCCTGCTGACCATCGGCCTGCTGCTGGTGTCGAATGTGTTCATGACCTTTGCCTGGTATGGCCATCTGAACTACAAATCCGCGCCCCTGCTGACAGTGATCGTCGTCAGCTGGGGAATCGCGTTTTTCGAATACGTTCTGATGGTGCCCGCCAACCGCATTGGCCACGGACATTTTTCGGCAGCCGAACTGAAGACCATTCAGGAAGTGATCACGCTGTCCGTCTTTGCCGTGTTTTCCGTGCTGTATCTGAAAGAGCCGCTGACATGGAACCACTTCGTCGGCTTTGCCTTCATCGCCTGCGGTGCGTTCTTCATCTTTCACAAATGGGCGTGAGCCAAACAGAGGGCAGCGTCTGACCGCCGGGTGGACGCTGCAAGGCTGGTTCTGGGCACTTTATGGTGCAAGTACGACACACGGTTGTTCTGGGCTGTGACGCTGCAAAAGCGCCCGCCCGAGGGGGTGATGAGCGATCAGAAATCTTCCAGTGGAAGATTTCCGCGAAGAACACCTGGCCCCGTGGGCCGGGTCGGCGGACGCTGGCCGGCGGCGCAAGCGCCTTGATTCCGGGCAAGAAACAGAGGCGCTGACCATTACGTGCAATGGACAAGCGCGCGTCCTTGGCGTAGCCCGCAGTGATGCAACCCGTTCGTTTCCTTGACCGCACCACCCCGCCCCATATCGCTACGCTGATCCTTGTCGCGGGTCTTGCCGCGCTATCGCTCAATATCTTCCTGCCCTCGCTGACCGACATGGCCGCGCATTTCGGCGTAGAGTACAGCCTGATGCAGTTGAGCGTTGCCGCCTATCTGGGCATGACCGCCATCCTGCAACTGGTGATCGGCCCGATTTCCGACCGTTTTGGCCGCCGCCCCGTGCTGCTGGGGGCAACCGCCATCTTCATCGCCGCCACGCTGGGTGCGCTTTGGGCGCCCAATTTCACCGTTTTCATGATCTGCCGCCTTGTGCAGGCCACCATCGCCAGCGGCTTTGCCATCGGCCGCGCCGTGGTGCGTGACATGGTCCCGCCCGAAAAGGCCGCATCCATGATCGGCTATGTGACCATGGGCATGTCCCTTGTCCCCATGGTCGGCCCCGCGATTGGCGGGGCGTTGGACAGTGCCTTTGGCTGGCAGGGGTCGTTCTGGCTGCTGGCCATCGGCGGCGGTCTGGTCTTTGCGCTGCTCTGGGCCGATCTGGGCGAAACCGCCACCAGCCGCAGCACCAGCTTTGCAGCACAAGTCCGCGCCTACCCCACCCTGTTCCGGTCGCAAAGGTTCTGGGCCTATTGCCTCGCCGCCGCCACCGCCTCTGGCGCGTTCTTCGCGTTTCTGGGTGGCGCGCCCTATGTGGGTGATGTGTTCTACGCCATGGACAGCGCCACCCTGGGCGCCTATTTCGCCGCCCCCGCCATCGGCTATATGGCCGGCAATTTCGCCTCGGGCCGCTTTGCCACGCGTATCGGCATCAACCGCATGATCATGCTTGGCGCGCTTGTCACCACCGGCGGCCTTGCCCTGCTGGCGCTGATCGAGGTTGCAGGCTTTACCAGCCCCAACATCTTTTTCGGCTTTGTCATCTGCGTGGGCCTTGGCAATGGCATCATGCTGCCGTCCGCCAATGCCGGCATGCTGTCCGTGCGGCCCGAGCTTGCCGGGTCTGCCGCCGGCCTTGGCGGGGCCATCACCATTGGCGGCGGGGCGGCCCTGTCGATGCTAGCGGGTGTGGTGCTGACCCCCACTTCCGGCCCTTTGCCCTTGGTGCTGATCATGCTGGCAAGTTCAGCTGCCTCGGTGGTCTGCGTGCTGTGGGTGATCCGGCGCGCCAAGGCCGTGGGGGCTGCCTGATCAAGCCGCGCCACGCCCAATAGTTTTTCTGAAGATTTTTGGGCCCTACCGTTGCGCCACGCGCCAGTTTTCGTTCATCACCGGCGCCAGATTTTCGCGCGGCAGCATTTGTCGCCCCAGAATGTGATCCGCCGCCTTTTCCCCCACCATGATCGACGGCGCGTTCAGATTGCCATTCGTCACCTGCGGGAACACGCTGCTATCGGCCACGCGCAGGCCTTCCACCCCGATGACCCGGCATTCCGGGTCCACGACCGCCATAGGATCATCCGCCCGCCCCATCCGCGCCGTTCCGCAGGGGTGATAGGCGCTTTCCGCGTGCTCGCGGATAAAGGCGTCAATCTCTGCGTCCGTCTGCACGCCTGCGCCCGGCTGGATTTCGTGCTTGACATGCGGCGCCATCGCCGCCTGCCCGAAGATCTCACGCGTCAGGCGGATGCAGGTGCGGAACTCTTCCCAATCCTGCGGATCGCTCATGTAGTTGAAGCGGATCACCGCCGCCGCCGCCGGATCAGCCGACCGCAGGGTCACCGCCCCCCGGCTGCGCGACCGCATTGGCCCCACATGCGCCTGAAAGCCATGCCCGCCAGCGGCCGCGCGGCCATCATAGCGCACGGCAATTGGCAGGAAATGATACTGGATATCGGGGTAATCCACCCCGGCGCGAGAACGGATAAAGGCACATGCCTCAAACTGGTTGCTGGCCCCAAGGCCCCTGCCTGTGAACAGCCATTGCGCGCCCACCCAGGCCTTGCCCCAGAGATTCCAGTATTTGTAAAGGGTTATGGGTTGCTTGGCTGCAAACTGCATGTAGACTTCCAGATGGTCCTGCAGGTTCGCCCCCACCCCTTTGCGGTCTGCCACCACCGCAATCCCGTGTTCCGCCAGATGCGCGCCGGGCCCCACGCCCGACAGCATCAGCAGTTTCGGCGTGTTGATCGCCGACGCCGCAAGGATCACCTCGCGCCCCGCCCGCACCACCTCGACCTGCCCATCGCGGCTGACCTGCACGCCCACCGCACGCCGCCCCTCGAACACCACCTTTTGCGCCAGACCCCGGATCACCTCGACCCGCCCCGTCTTTTGTGCGGGACGAAGGTAGGCATTGGCCGCTGACCAGCGCCGCCCCTTCCAGATCGTCGCTTCCATCGGGCCAAAGCCTTCCTGCGCCGCCCCGTTATAGTCTTGCGTCACCGGATAGCCCGCCTGCGCGCCTGCCTGAATGAACGCGTCAAACAGCGGGTTCTTGCGCGGCCCGCGTGTGATGTGCAGCGGCCCCGACGTGCCGCGATAGCTGGCATCGCCCTCGCCGTGCCAGTTTTCCATCCGTTTGAAATAGGGCAGCACGTCTGCATAGGCCCAGCCCTGCGCACCCATCGCTTCCCACGTATCAAAATCGCGCGCATGGCCCCGCACATAGACCATGCCGTTGATGCTGGATGACCCGCCCAAGACCTTGCCGCGCGGTGTGGCCAGCCTGCGCCCACCCAGATGCGGTTCGGGTTCGGTTTGCAGGCCCCAGTCATACATCGCCATGTTCATCGGAAAGGACAGCGCCCCCGGCATCTGAATAAACGGCCCCGCATCCGTGCCGCCGAATTCAATCAGCGTGACCGTCCGCCCGGCCTCGGCCAGCCGGTAGGCCATCGCACAGCCCGCGCTGCCCGCCCCCACAATCACATAATCAGCTGGCATTCGCCCCCCGCAACCGCGCGTCCAGATAATCCAGCGCCACCGCAACCGCCCGCGCCCCATCGGCCGGGCCGTCCTTCAGCACCTCGCGCAGGTAAAGCCCGTCAATCAGCGCGCCCAGTCCATCGGCAATTTGCGCCGCATCCGCCCTTGGCCGCAGGCAGGCGCGCAGGTTACTGCGCAGCCGCCCCTGATACACGCCCAGCAAGCGTTTCGCCCCCGGCACCGATTGCGCCAGCACCCAGAAATTCAGCCATGCCCCCACCACATCGCGCCGGAAATTCATCGGGCTGAAGGACGCCCGCAGAATTGCCCGCAGCCGTGCGTCCGGCCCGTCTGCCGCCGCCAGCGCCCCACGCACTTCGGCCCCGTATAGCGTCAGCACATGCCGCATGGCCGCCAGAAACATCTCTTCCTTCGACCCGAAGTAATGATGCGCCAAAGCGGAAGACATGCCTGCCCGCTTGGCAATCTGGCTGACCGTGACATCAAGGCTGCCCACCCGCCCGATTTCAACAATCGTTGCGTTGACCAGCGCTTGCTTTCGGATAGGCTCCATCCCGAGCTTTGGCATCGGCGACCTTTCATGCAAAAAAGGGCTTGCCGGACAGGGCTACCGTATCGTTTATTGACTCGTCAATCAACAAAAGACGCGCCAACAACAGGGATGACTTCGATGAAACTGACCAAGACCATTCTGCTTGCCTCGGTCGCAAGCATCGCGCTGGCGGGACTGGCCGCCGCAGAAGGCTGCGACAAGATCACCTTTTCAGACGTCGGCTGGACCGACATCACCGCCACCACCGCCGCCACCAGCCTTGTGGTAGAGGCATTGGGCTATGAAACCGAGACCAAGGTGCTGGCCGTGCCCGTTACCTATACCGGGTTGGCCGAGGGCGATATCGACGTGTTCCTTGGCAACTGGATGCCGACGATGGAGGCCGACATCGCCCCCTACCGTGACGCGGGCACAGTCGAAACGGTCCGCACCAACCTTGAAGGGGCCAAATATACGCTCGCGACCAATGCCGCCGGTGCCGCCCTTGGCATCAAGGATTTCGCGGATATCGCCGCGCACAAGGACGCGCTGGATGGCAAGATCTACGGGATCGAGCCGGGCAATGACGGCAACCGGCTGATTTCCGACATGATCGCCTCTGGCCCCTTTGGCCTTGATGGGTTCGAAGTGGTCGAATCCTCCGAACAGGGCATGCTGGCCGAGGTGGCCAACAAGGATGGCGAAGGCGCGCCGATCGTGTTCCTTGGCTGGGAACCCCACCCGATGAACGCGAACTTCGAGATGACGTATCTGACGGGTGGGGATGATTTCTTTGGCCCGAACCTTGGCGGCGCGACGGTGGCCACGAACACCCGCGCAGGCTTTGTCACGGAATGCCCGAATACCGGCAAACTGCTGCAGAACCTGTCGTTCACGCTGGCGATGGAGAATGAGATCATGGGGGCCATCCTGAACGATGGTGCTGATCCGCGCGATGCGGCCAAGGCCTGGCTTGCCGCCAACCCCGCCACGTGGGAGGCCTGGCTGGACGGTGTGACCACCAAGGACGGTGGCGATGCCAAGGCTGCTGTCGCCGCAGCGCTGCAGTAACAGAACAGGCCCCGGGTTGAACCGGGGCCTTTTCACCAAAAGGGGGTCCGATGGACTGGCTGACAGCATGGGAAATTCCCGTCGGCAAAACAGCCAAGGTCGTGTTCGACTGGCTGAAAACCGATTTCAAAGAATTCTTTCGCGCCTTCGGAAACGGCATTGAAGACGCCATCGAAGGGTTCAGTGACCTGTTGCAAGCCGTGCCCGCGCTTTTGCTGGTCGCAGCCCTTGTGGGCCTGACATGGGCCATTCAGCGCAGCTGGCAGCGCTGCCTTGTCGTTCTGTTGTGCCTGTTGTTCATCATCAATCAGGGCTACTGGGACAAGACCACCGAAACGCTGGCCCTAGTCACCTTCGTCTGCGCCATCTGCATGGCCATCGGCGTGCCCGTGGGCGTGGCCGCCGCCCACCGCCCGCGCCTTTACGCCGCCATGCAGCCCGTGCTGGACCTGATGCAAACCCTGCCAGCACCTGTCTACCTGATCCCCTTCGTCATCCTGTTCGGCATCGGCGTGGTGCCTGCGCTGTTTGCCTCCATCATCTTTGTCGTGCCCACCTCGATCCGCCTCACACACCTTGGCGTCTCTACCACCCCCACCGCGCTGCTCGAGGCCGCAACCGCCTTTGGTGCCACGAAAAAGCAGGTGCTGTGGAAGGTGGAACTGCCCTTTGCCTTTCCGCAGATAATGGCCGGGCTGAACCAGACCATCATGCTGTCACTGTCGATGGTCGTGATTTCCGCATGGGTCGGCGCCGCCGGCCTTGGCGTGCCGGTGGTTGAGGCGTTGAACCGCGTGCGCCCCGATCAGGGGTTTGAGGCCGGGTCGGTGATCGTGGCCCTTGCCATCGCCCTTGACCGTATGCTGCGGGTGACAAGATGACGACAGCCGTAGAATTCGACCGTGTGTCCATCGTGTTCGGCGATAACCCCGCGCGCGCCCTGCCCCTGATGGATCAGGGCAAAAGCCGGGGTGAGGTGCAAACCCAGACCCAGCAAATCCTTGGCGTGCATGACTGCTCTCTGACCGTGGCCACGGGCGAAATCCTTGTGCTGATGGGCCTTTCGGGGTCTGGCAAATCCACCCTGCTGCGCGGCGTGAACGCGCTGAACCCCGTGGTGCGCGGCGAGGTGCGGGTGAATGACGGCACCAAAATGGTGTCTGTCACCAAGGCCGATCCCGAAACCCTGCGCCGCATGCGGATGACCACCATTGCCATGGTGTTTCAGCAATTCGGCCTGCTGCCATGGCGCACGGTGCGCGAAAACGTGGGCCTTGGCCTGGAACTCGCTGGCATCCCCCCGGCGGACCGCCGCGCGCGGGTAGATGCGCAACTGGCGCTGGTGAACCTGTCCGAACGCGCCGATGCGCTGGTGGGCGAGCTGTCAGGCGGCATGCAGCAGCGCGTGGGCCTTGCGCGGGCATTCGTGACCGAAGCGCCGATCCTGTTGATGGACGAGCCGTTTTCCGCGCTGGACCCGCTGATCCGCGCCAAACTGCAGGACGAACTGCTTGATCTGCAAGCGAAACTCAAGCGCACGATCATCTTTGTCAGCCATGACCTTGATGAGGCCTTCAAGATCGGCAACCGTATCGCCCTGATGGAAGGCGGGCGCATCGTGCAATGCGGCACGGCACGCGAGATCATTGCCAACCCCGTATCGGATTATGTGGCCGATTTCGTGGCCCATATGAACCCGCTGTCGGTGCTGACCGCCGCAGATGTGATGCAGCCCGGCGGCGCGGCGGGCGGGCCATCGGTGGGGCCGGACACGCCGGTCAAAGCCGTGATGGAACTGATGCAGGACGGCACGCCCGAAATCGTGGTGGCCGACGGCGCGCGGCATCTGGGCGTGATCCGTGCAGGCGGGCTGATGGCCAAGCTGACCAACCCGCGGGGATAGGTCCGGCAAGCCCCCCCACCCCAGCCCTCCCCCACAAGGGGGGAGGGAGGTGCCCGCCTTCAAGCGTTGATCACAGGTGCCCCGTGGCAGAACAAGCACCCCCCCTCCCCCTTCGTGGGGAGGGGATGGGGGTGGGGGGCTTCTAACCTACAAGATCCTTTGCGCTTGGCTTTTTCTTTGCCGCAGCCTTCTTTGGCGCTGCCTTCTTCTTTGCAGCCGGGGCCTTTGCCACTGCGGCCTTGCGCGCCGGTTTCTTGCCGCCTTTGCCCGCCTTTTCCGCAATCAGAACAAGCGCTTCGTCCAAGGTCACATCATCGGGTGAAAGATCCTTCGGCAAGGTCGCATTCACCTTTTCCCACTTCACATAGGGCCCGTATTTCCCCGGCATCACCTGCACTGCACCCCCGCTAGGATGCTCGCCCAACTCCCGCAAGGGCACCGCAGCCGCACCGCGCCCCGCCCCACGCGACGCCTTTTGCGCCAGCACTTCCACCGCCCTGTTCATGCCGATGGTGAAAACCTCCTCCACATCAGGCAAGTTCGCATAGGTGCTGTTGTGCTTCACATAGGGCCCAAAGCGCCCGATCGCCGCCTCGACCGGCGCGCCATCCTCCGGGTGCATGCCCACCTGACGCGGCAGGTTCAGCAGCATCAACGCCCGTTCCAGCGTCAAGCTGTCAGGCGCCCAGCCCTTGGGCAGACTGCCGCGCGGCGGCTTGGGGTTTTCCGCCGTCACCTCGCCCTTCTGGACATAGGGCCCGAACCGCCCTGCCCGCAGGCTGATCGGCACGCCGTCCGCATCCTCGCCCAGAATCTTGCCATCCGGCGTCGCCCCGCCATCCTCGCCCACCGTGATGGGCCGCGTGTAGCGGCATTCCGGGTAATTCTTGCAGCCAATGAACGCCGACCCCGTCCGCGCCGTTTTCAGGTGCAACCGCCCCGTGCCGCAAGACGGGCAACTGCGCGGGTCTGATCCATCTGCCCGGCTGGGGTAAAGGTGCGGCGACAGGAAATCATCAATCTTTTCCAACACTTCACTGATCCGCAGATCAGCCGTTTCCGCCACAGCTGCCGAAAAATCCCGCCAGAAACGCGCGAGGACGTCCTTGTAATTCCGCTCGCCCGCCGACACGTCGTCCAGCTGGCTTTCCAGATCCGCCGTGAAATCATATTCCACATAGCGCTGGAAAAAGTTCGACAGGAAGGCCGTCACCAGCCGCCCCTTGTCTTCGGGGAACAGGCGGTTCTTGTCCTTGCGGACATATTCCCGGTCCACGATCGTGGTCAGAACACTTGCATAGGTTGACGGGCGCCCGATGCCCAACTCCTCCATCCGCTTGACCAGCGTCGCCTCGGTGTAGCGCGGCGGCGGCTGGGTAAAGCTTTGGTTTGGCGTCACGCGCCGCTTGTCCACGCCCTCGCCCTGCATGATCTGCGGCAGGCGGCCTTCGTCTTCATCCTCGTCATCCCGGCCTTCGTCGTAAACCTTCAGAAAGCCGTCAAACAGCACCACCTGCCCGTTGGCGCGCAAGCCCACCTGCCCGTCCGGGCTGACCACATCCACCACCGTGCGTTCCATCCGCGCCGCCGCCATCTGGCTGGCAATCGTGCGCTTCCAGATCAGATCGTAAAGCTTGCGCTGATCGGCCTCTGACAACCGCAAGGTCTCGGGCGACGCCGCCATATCCGTCGGCCTTATGCATTCATGCGCTTCCTGCGCATTCTTGGCCTTGTTCTTGTACATGCGCGGCGCATCGGGCACATAGGCCGCCCCAAACATGTCCTTGATCACATCCCGCGCCGCCATCACCGCTTCGGGTGCCATGTCGATGCCATCCGTGCGCATATAGGTGATGTGCCCTGCCTCATACAGGCGCTGCGCTGCACTCATGCAGGCCTTGGCCCCCATGCCGAACTTGCGGGATGCCTCTTGTTGCAGGGTCGAGGTCATGAAAGGCGCATAGGGGTTGCGGCTGGCGGGCTTTGCCTCGACTGCAGTGACATTGAAGGCGCGGCTATTGATCGCCTGGACCGCGATTTCGGCGGCGGCTGCGGTCGGAATATCGAACTTCTGCAGCTTTTTGCCGCCCAGCGTGACCAGACGCGCCTCAAACTCTTGCCCGCGCGGCGTGGCCAACATCGCCGCCACTGTCCAGAATTCCTGCGCGCGAAACGCCTCGATTTCCATTTCGCGTTCCACCACCAGCCGCAGGCACACGGATTGCACCCGCCCTGCTGACCGCGACCCTGGCAGCTTTCGCCACAGCACGGGCGAAAGGGTAAAGCCCACCAGATAGTCCAGCGCGCGCCGTGCAAGATAGGCATCCACCAGCGGCTGATCGACCTGCCGCGGCGATTTCATCGCCTCGGTCACGGCGGCCTTGGTGATGGCGTTGAATGTCACCCGGCTGACCTTTGCCCCCTTTTTGAGGCTGCTGGCCAACGCCTCTTGCAGGTGCCAGCTGATCGCCTCGCCCTCACGATCGGGGTCGGTCGCCAGGATCAGCGTGTTGTCGGTTTTCAACGCCTCGGCAATCGCGCGGACATGCTTTTTGCTGTCGGCCGCCACTTCCCATGTCATGGCGAAATCGGCGTCCGGGCTGACAGAGCCGTCCTTGGCAGGCAGGTCGCGCACATGGCCGTATGAGGCCAGCACCGTGTAATCGGCGCCGAGATATTTGTTGATTGTCTTGGCCTTGGCAGGCGATTCGACGACGACGACGGGCATCTTTATCCTTTCGGAGAACCCCTGCGGGGCTGCCCTACATGGGATCAGGGTAGGGGGGTTGTCAATGCGCGACCGGTTGGGGCGCGCCGGGGCGCCCTGCCGCAGGGTCTGGCCAACGCCGTGTCAATTGATGCGCGACACCAGTCCGCCGGGCTGGCGCTGGACGCGGCCCTCAAGCTCCAGCAGGACAAGCGCAGGGGCAACGGCGGCAGAAGGCAAGGCCAGGTCCCGGATCAACTGATCCTCGGCCAACGGGCTTGGGCCAAGCCTGTCAAGGATGCGGTTGTGCAAGGGGATCATGTCAGCCAGCGGTCGCTGGGCGGGGGCAGGTTCGGGGCGGGGCGCGGTCTGGGCGGCGGATGGCAGATCGACGGGCGGCGCGGGCATCACAGGGCTGGTGGTCAGGCCCAATGCCTCGCGCACATCATCAGCGTTGCGTACCAGCGTCGCCCCATCGCGGATCAGCATGTTGCAGCCGGAGGCCCGTGCATCGAGCGGATGGCCCGGCACGGCCAGAACATCGCGCCCCAAATCGGCGGCATCGCGCGCGGTGATCAGGCTGCCCGACCGGGCGGCAGCTTCAACCACCACAACGGCCTGCGCAAGTGCCGCAACAATGCGGTTTCGCTGCGGGAAATGCCGCGCCTGCGGGACAAGGCCGGGGGGGTGTTCCGACACAAGGCAGCCCCGGGCGGCAATCTGCGCAGCCAGATCGGCGTTTTCAGGGGGGTAAATCACATCAATTCCACCCGCCATCACGGCGATGGTGCCGGTGGCAAGCGTGGCCTCATGTGCGGCGGCGTCAATGCCGCGTGCAAGCCCCGAGATGACGATCATCCCGCTTGCACCCAGATCAGCGGCCATGCGCCGGGCCATGCGCAGCCCGAGTGACGAGGCGTTGCGCGCCCCCACCAGCGCCACCATGGGCCGCTGCAAGAGCGCAAGATCGCCGCGCGCCCACAGGACAGGGGGCGCTTCGGGCAATGGCAGCAAGGCGGCCGGATAGCCCGGCTGCCCATAGATCAGCAATTGTGCGCCAAGGGCGCGCCCTTGCGCCATTTCCTGCGCGACAACGCC
>JALOSO010000161.1 GCA_025458385.1 Paracoccaceae bacterium
CGCGCAGCTTGCCTGCTGCATCCAGCACCGCCGGTTTTTCGGCTCCCCTTGGGCCATAACGCAGGAATTTCATGCCACCCGTCCCCTGATTTGCGGGCAGCCTAACGGGGGCGTCAGGAAACCGGAAGGGGGGTCAGGCCGATGGCCGCACGGAAGATCGGTTCGCGCACGTCAACCTCTTGACCGCAAAAGCTGTCAGCGGCGGAGGAGCAGAGGAACAGGATGGCAGCGGCGGGATCAGTGACGGGGGCAAGGGTTGCACGGGGCAGTTGGCTGACGGGGTTCAGGCCGCTGGCGCGAATCTCGCCCTGCATATCAGTATCCACCACACCGGGGGCAAGGCCAAAGATGCGCAGGCCGTGGCTGGCATATTCCTCATGTGCGGCGCGGGTCAGCATGGCAAGGCCAGCCTTGCCGCTGCAATAGGCGGACCAGCCTTCCAGCGGGCGGCGGGCGGCATGGCGCGGATGGCGTGGTGGATAACGGTATAGGCACCGCTCAGGTTGGTGGCGATGTTGGCAGCCCAGTCTTGCGGGGCCACATCGGTGATCCGCCCGATGGGGCCGATGATCCCGGCGTTATTCACCACGATATCAAAACCTTGCGCCATGATCGTGGCCATGGCGGCATGGTCTGTCACATCGGCCTGCACTGCGGTGATGCCGGGGCCAGAGGGGCCACCGGGCCTGCGGGCGGTATAGGTGACCTGCGCGCCTGCTTCGGCAAGGGCCAGCACGGCTGCAGCACCGATGCCACGGCTGCCACCGGTGACAAGGGCGGTCTTGTTGGCAAGGTCCATGCGCGCCTCCGAGAACTGATTATAGCTGACGCGGCAGGCGCGCAAAAGCAACCCCGCCCCGGATCAAGTCCGGGGCGGGGTCTTTCGTCATATCGGCAGCGCGAGTCCACCCTGCGCGGCAGAGGCTTCGGCCTGATCCAGCATGCGTTGCAGGACGGCGCCACGTGCAAAGGTGGGTTCAGCCACGCCCGTGCCATTGATGGCCGCAATGAAGCGTTCATAGATCGATGGCAGCACGGGGGCGTCGACATCGCGCCATGTGGCGGTCTGCACATCCGCCCCAAGGCAGGCGCGCAGGCGGCTGACGGCATTTTCAAATGAAACCTCCAGCCCGCCCGCATCGCCATAGATCCGCAGGCGCAGGTCGTTCATGTGCCCGGTGGCAAAGCGCGTTGCCGCCACCGTGCCAAGCGCGCCGTTGCCCAGCACCACCTGCATGGTCGCGCTGTCATTGGCATCCAGAACGTATTCGCCGATCCGCCCGCCCGGTGCCTTGTCAAACGTGGTCAGGCGGCAGGAAATGTCACGCACCCCCTGCCCCGCGATAAACGTCGCAAAATCAAGGATATGGATGCCCACATCGCCCAGCACGCCCTTGGACCCATGCGCCGTGGACAACCGCCACAACCATTGCGGCTGCGTGCGCCAGTCACCCCATGCATCCTGCGTCAGCCAGCTTTGCAGATAGCTTGCCTCGAAATGCCGCACCGTGCCGATATCGCCTGCTGCCACCATCTTGGCGGCCTGCTGCAAGGCGGCCACGTTGCGGTAGGACAGGTTCACCATGTTCACCACGCCCGCCTTTGCCGCCGCATCGGCCATGGCCTGCGCATCGGCATGGCTGGTGGCCAAGGGCTTTTCGCACAGCACATGCTTGCCTGCGGCAAGCAAGGGCATGGTCGTGGGGTAATGCACGGGGTCGGGCGTGACGTTGGTGACAGCGTCAAACGCGCCCCAAGTCAGCGCCTCATCCACCGCGGCGAAACCGTAGGGGATGTTGTGGCGGCTGCGGAAATCAGCAAGCTGTTCGGCGCGCGTATCCACGCCCGCCACCAGTTGCACGCCGGGGATCTTGGCGAATTCGGTGGCGTGGTTATTGGCCATGCCCCCGGTGCCGATGATGAGCAGACGGATGGCCATCAGCGGAACCCCTCTTCGCCCGCGTGGTGCAGGCGGGGGCCGCGTTCCTCGATTGGCTCCAATGCCTTTTCAACCGGCGTGTTGGGCGCGGCGTTGGGGTTGGCAATGCGCGGGGCGGGGTTATGCGCCCAATGCACGCCATTGCGGATGACGCGCTGTACGTTGGCATCGTGGTAGGTGGGATAGGTTTCATGGCCGGGGCGGAAATAGAAGATGGACCCCGCACCGCGCTTGTAGGTCAGGCCGGAGCGGAACACCTCGCCGCCCTGAAACCACGAGACGAACACGGTTTCCATCGGGTCGGGCACGCCAAAGGGTTCGCCATACATCTCTTCGTTTTCCAGTTCGAAATGGTCGGGCAGGCCTGCGGCGATGGGGTGGTTGCGTGAGGTGACCCAGAGGCGTTCCCTTTCACCCGCCTCACGCCACGACAGGTTGCAGGGCGCGCCCATCAGGCGTTTGAATGGTTTCGAAAAATGCGCGGAATGCAGGAAGATGATGCCCATGCCGCCCCAGACGGCATCGCAGACGCGGTCAACGATGGCATCCTGCACATCACCATGCGCGGCGTGGCCCCACCAGATGAGCACGTCAGTTTCGGCCAGTTTGGCAGTTGTCAGGCCATGATCCGGGTCTTGCAGGGTGACGCTGGTCGCCTTGATCCCGGTATCGCCGTTCAGCGCATCGGCAATCGTGTTGTGCATGCCCTTGGGGTAGATGCCCGCCACCACCTTGTTCTTCTGTTCATGGACGTTTTCGCCCCAGACCGTGACACGGATCATCGTGTTTCCTTTCATTCAAAGCGCTTTGGTTGCGCGGTATCACAGGGGGCCGCCTGATTACCAGCCCCGTCATCAATCAGATAATTGGCCGGCCATCTGCCCCGAAACGGTGCAGATGGGCCGGCATCGGCGTCAGATGCACCTTGTCGCCAACTGCGATCTTCAGCTTGCCTGGCTGGCGCACGATCAGGGGTTCGTCACTGCCGACCTCGACGAACAGATAATTGTCTGATCCCAGATCCTCGGCATGCACAACATCACCCGACCACAGGCCCGTGGCCCCAACCTCGATATGTTCCGACCGGATTCCCAGCGTGGTGCAATTCTGCGCCGCCGCAAAGCTGCCCGTCAGGAAATTCATCTTCGGGCTGCCGATAAAGCCTGCCACGAAGATCGAGTTCGGCTTTTCATACAGCTCTGCCGGGGTGCCCACCTGTTCCAGTTTCCCATCGCGCAGCACGGCAATACGGTCGGCCAGCGTCATCGCCTCAACCTGATCATGGGTGACATAGATCATCGTCACGTTCGGCATGGACTGGTGCAGTTTCGCGATTTCCAGCCGCGTCTGCACCCGCAGCGCGGCATCGAGGTTGGAAAGCGGCTCGTCAAACAGAAACACGCGCGGATCGCGCACAATCGCCCGGCCGATCGCCACGCGCTGCCGTTGGCCGCCGGACAACTGCTTTGGCAAACGGTCAAGCAGATGGTCGATCTGCAGCAGTTTGGCCGCATCCGTGACGCGCTTTTTGATCTCCTCCGGGCTGGTCTTGTCCAGCTTCATCCCGAAGGCCATGTTGTCATAAACCTTCATATGCGGATAAAGCGCATAGGACTGGAACACCATCGCGATGCCGCGTTTTGACGGCACAAGGTTGTTCACCCGCGCGTCGTCAAAGGTCATGTCGCCGGTGGTGATCTCCTCTAACCCCGAAATCAGCCGCAGAAGGGTGGATTTGCCGCAGCCCGATGGCCCGACAAACACCATGAATTCGCCCTTCTTGATTTCAAGGTCGATGCCCTTGATCACATTCACCGCGCCGTAGGATTTGGTGACCTGCTTCAGTTCGATCTTTGCCATGATGCATCAGCCCTTCACGCCGCCCGAGGTCAACCCGGCAACGATCTTGCGTTGGAAAACAAGGACAAGCACCACAATCGGCACCGTCACGATGACAGAGGCCGCCATGATCGGCCCCCAGGGGATTTCTTGCTGGCTGGCGCCAGACAGCAGGCCGATGGCCACGGGCGTGGTGCGGGTGGTTTCGGAACTGGTGAAGGTCAGCGCGAACAGGAATTCGTTCCACGCGCCGATGAATGCCAGCAGCCCGGTGGTGACCAACGCGGGCCACAGCAGCGGCATGAACACCTGCGTGATGATCACCCAAGGGGTGGCCCCGTCAACAATTGCCGCCTCCTCAATCTCCACCGGCAGATCGCGCATGAATGTGGTCAGCACCCAAACGGTGAATGGCAGCGTAAAGATCGTGTAGGACAGGATCATTGCCCAGGGCGTGTTGAAGATGCCCAGAAACCGGATCAGTTCAAACAGGCCCGCCAGAACCGCAATCTGCGGGAACATGGATACGGCAAGGATACACATCACCCCTGCCCCGGAACCGCACGCGGGCCAAGGCGTAGGACGCGGTGACGGCAAGGAACAGCGCAAAGCAGACGGTCAGTGTGGCGATGAAGACCGAGTTGAAGATGGACCGCAAAAAGTTGCGCCCGCCAAGCACGGCCTCATAGTTTGCCCAGGTAAAATTCGCCGGCCAGTAGCTGATCTTGAACAGGTCAGTGCCGGTGGTGAAGCTTGTGACAATGGCATAGTAGAACGGGAATACCGAAAACACGACGATAACCAGCACGAGCGCGTAAAAGGCTACCGTCTTGATGATCTTGTCGGCGGTCATTTCTGGCCCTCCCCGCTCAGGTCGACCTTGCCCAGCCAGATGTACAGGCTGACAAAGACGGCGATGATGGCGAAAAGCAGGGTCGATTGCGCGGCCCCATAGGCAAAGTTGTCAAAGTCGATCATGTTTTCGCGGCTGATCACCGACATGGTCTTGGTCGCTGCCGAATTCGGCGTCAGCACATAGACCAAATCGAAGACGCGCAAGGCATCAAGCATCCGAAAGATGACGGCCACGGCCAAGGCAGGCCGGATCAGCGGCAAGGTGACCTTGAAGAACACCTTGACCGGGTGGACACCGTCAATCTTGGCGGCCTCATAGATATCGCGCGGCACCATCTGCAGCCCGGCCAGGATCAGCAGCGCCATGAAGGGCGTGGTTTTCCAGATATCCACCACCAGCACGGCGGTCATCGCGGTTTCGATATTCGCGGTCCACGCGATTTTCTGGCTGATCAGACCCAGTTTCAGCAGGATATCATTGATGATGCCGAACTGGTCGTTCAGCATCCACGACCACATCTTGGCCGATACGATGGTGGGGATTGCCCAAGGGATCAGGATCGCCGCACGCACCAGACCGCGCCCCTTGAATTCGGCATTCAGAACCAGTGCCACGATCAGCCCGAGGATGGTTTCAAAGAACACCGACACAAAGGCAAAGCGCACCGTGTTCCAGACAGCATTCCACCAGTCAGGGTCCACCAGCGTGCCGCGCCAGATCCAGCGGCCGGATTCAAGAATGCGCAGCGACAGGTAATTGTCAAACGCTGACGTTGCGCCTGCAATCCGCGCTCACCCGGCTGGCGGGCGGGGGATGTGGTCATGATCGGGCTCCCGGTGAAAGGCTTTGGGTGATGATCTGGGCGGCATGCGCTGCCGCCCAGTCATGGGTTCAGGCCAGTTCAAACTGGGAGGAATTACCAGCCCGAGCCTTTCAGGTCTTCAAGTTCGACCTGCAACAGTTCCAGGTTTTCGGCTGCGGTGCCGTCACCTGACAGGGTGCTGTGAACGGCCGACCAGAATTTTGCCGACACTTCGTTGTAATTGCCCTTGGTCGGGGCGGACGGGCGCGGCACGGCCTGCAGGAACACGTCCTTCCACCGCGGAATGATCGGCTGGGCTGCGGCGATATCGGCGTCGTCATACAGCGACATGATCGTCGGCAGGTTCGATTCGTTGATTGCACGCTGCTTTTGCGCCTCGGCGCTTGCCAGATACATCGCCAGCGAGATCGCCGCTTCCTGGTTGTCGGAATACTTGGACACGGCCACATTCCAGCCGCCCAGCGTTGCGGCAGATGAATTGTCACCGCCACCGGTTGGCAACGGGGCCACGTCAAACAGACCCTTCACCGCGCTGTCATCGCCATTGCCCAGACCGTAGGCATAAGGCCAGTTCCGCATGAAGACGGCATTGCCGGTCTGCCAGACGCCGCGTGCCTCTTCTTCCTGATAGGCCAGCACGCCATCGGGGCTGATCGTGCCCACCCACCCCTTGACGGTTTCAAGCGCCGCCACTGCATTGGGATTGTTGATCGAGATCGCGCCATCGGGTTCGACGATCTGGCCACCGCCAAAGGATTTCACCCATTCAAGCGCATTGCAGGTCAGGCCTTCGTAGGCGTTGCCCTGCCAGACAAAACCCCACAGGTCGGCCTTGCCTTCGGCGCGCTCCGCGTCCTGAATCGTCTGGGCGGCAACGGTCAGGTCTGCCCAGGTCGTGGGCACTGCGACGCCGTGCTTTTCCAGCAGATCCTTGCGGTAATACAGCGCGGGCGCATCCGTGAAGATCGGCAGGGCGACCAGCTTGCCGTCCACGGTCTGGCTTTCGATGATTGACGGGAAGTGCAGCGGCGCCACGTCCTTGGCAATCTCAGTCATGTCGACAAAGTGTTCTGCCAGTTGCGGGGCCCAGATCACATCGGTCTGGAACAGGTCGATATCCGATGTGCCCGCTGCCAGCCAAAGACGGTATTGCGCGAACTGGTCGGTGGTCGAGGCGGGCATCGGCACCATCGTCACGGTGTGGCCGGTTGCCTCTTCCCAAGGCTTGACCAGCGCCTTGAAGTTTTCCACGGCATTGCCAACGGCGCCGGATACATAAAAAATTTCATCTGCCGCGACAGGCGCACCGGCACCAGCAAGCAAAGCAGCTGCAGCGGCCGTGCGCAGGGCACGGCTGAACATGATCGACATGGATTTCTCCTCCCTGATGGTACCGGACTTGGCACCGATCTCTCTGAACAAAACGCTGCGGACTCGCGCTTGTTTCGCGCGCACTTTCCTACCGAAACGTTTCGGAAAAATTATTCTCCAAAGCGCTTTCGGTCAACGATTCGTTGCGTGAACTATCCTGCAGGTGGTGCGACCGAATTGCGCGCAATGAATTCGTAGGCACCAATCTGCTGCAATTCCGCCAGCGGAAGGCCGTCGATCGCCCCGGCCAGGCAATCGGCCATGGGCTTCCAGCTTTCGCGCAAGGGGGCCTTGGTGACGGTCAGCGAAGGAAAGAACGCCGAGGCGCGCAGGTCCGGCAGGTGATCATCATGGGCCACAACCGACACGTCTTGCGGAATTGACAGGCGCAACGACGCCAACGCCTGATAGACACCATGCGCGATGCGGACATTGCCACAGATGATGGCCGTGGGGCGCGGCCCGGGGCCGTTGAACAAGCCCACGGTTGATACAAGACCATGCGCAGCGTCCATGTCGCCGTGGCGTTCGAAACGGTCTTGCGGCGGAATGCCCGCGGCCTCGCAGGCGTTGGCAAACCCGCGCGTCCGATGCGAAACATAGGGGCGGCCCACCAACCCGTTCAGCAAGGCAATGCGGCGATGGCCGGCACTTGCGAGGTAAGTTGTTAATTCAAAAAGAAGTTTTTCATTCTCGATGTCGAAAAAGGGGAAATCCGGCTTTGCGCTGGGGCGTCCATGTACGACAAAAGGCAGGCCAGCGCTTTGCAGGAATGTGACACGCGGATCATCGTTATGTGGATCAATCAGCACGAATCCATCCAGCGCGCCCCGCCCGACAAGGCGCTGATAGACCGGAATCGCGGGTTCGCTTTCTTCCATGATGTGCAGCACGAATTGCATTTCGCGGCTGGAAAACTGGGCCGAAAGCCCGGCCACCACCTCCATGAACATGGCATCCGACCCAAGGCCCTTGTACTTTGGGATCACCAGACCCACCATGCCCGACCGGCCCGAGACCAGTTTGCGGGCCGTCATGTTCGGGTGATAATTCATCGCACGGGCCGCCGCCGCGACACGTTCGCGGGTTTCCGCGTTGACATCGTCATGCCCGTTCAGCGCCCGGCTGACCTGGGTCACGGAAAGACCAAGACGGCGACTGATGTCCTTGAGCGTGGTCATAACGACAGCCGGTGTTGCGGGTTACGGCGCAGCATGGCGGCCCGAAGCGTTTCGGTAAAGGGATTCCTGCCGTTCTGGGGGCCGGTCTGGGGCCTGGTCATGGGGCAATAAAGGCCACAGGGGCCTGACCGGGTGCAAGAATCTGGAAAGTATCAGCCAAAAGCGGTTGCCAATCATCGACGCGGCCGCCGGGCCATTCGACGCGCACTTCGGCTGCTGTAGAAGTGCCAAGGCCAAAGTGCACCCATCCCAGCTGGCCGCTGACATGGCCACCGCCCACCGTGACCTCATGCCGCGTCACCGTATCTCCGCGCCGGACGGAAACCCATGCGCCGATTGCATCCCGGTTGGGCCCCGGCTGTTGCAGACGGAACGCGGCAAAACCGCCGGCATCTTCACTGATGTTGCGCCACAGTTGCGCGGTCTGCCAACGGTTGACGACGACGATATCCAGCAGACCATCCATGTTGAAATCGGCCAACTGACCCCCGCGCGCGATGGCCATGCTGTCGACGCCTGCAGCCTCGCCCACCTCTTGAAATGTGCCATCCGCCTGTTGCAGCAGCAGATTGTTCGGGTCGAGCAGGGCAAAATCCGGCATGTTGGCGACATTGCCCTTGGCCACGAACAGATCAAACAGGCCATCGTTGTTCACATCGCCGAACTGTGCATGCCAGCCGGTCGAGGGGCGCAGATCGCCGCCCGTATAGGGCCGATGCGCTGTAACCCCACGGGCAAAGGCCGTGTCGGCGTAGCCCGGCCGCACAGGGGCTGTGGTCGATTCCAGTGTCTGCAGTTTGTTATCGGCCATGCTGGTCAGATAGTAATCGGGATAGCCGTCGCCCGTGACATCATGGCTGGCAATCCCCATGCCCCACAAGCGCAGGCGTTTCCAGCCATCAGCCTCGGTCATCAGGACGGGTGCAGCACCGGGGTCAAGCTGCCACAGCTGTTCCTGCCCGCCCTTGTAATATTCGCGGTCGTTCGACACGCGCAATGCAGGCTGGCCTGACCGGTTCCAGTCGGTGAACAGCATCGACAGGGCGCAATGGCCGGGGGTCAGCGCGAGGGGGGCCGCAAACCGGCCATCGCCACCACGATACAGCTGGTTGGGCGTGCATGACCCCCAGGGAAACGCCTCTTGTGTGCGGTCGATGTAGCTGCCGAAGGCCAGTGTTGGCCAGCTTGCGCCCTTTTCCCATGTCGCGGCAAAGGCGGTGGACCAGTCATCGCCGCCGTCGAAACCCCAGTCGGCATTGGCCGGGGCAAAGCGGCAATTGCCAAGCCCACGCATCAGACGGTTTTCGCCGACCCGCAGCAAGGCAAGGTCCGTCAGGCCATCGGCGTCGATGTCCAGCGGATAGGCCCCGGTGACGGCATCAGCCTCCAGTCCCGCGGTTTCCTGCCGGAATTGCAGCGGCCCACCCTGCTGGCTGACATTGCGATAGAACATGGCAGGGTTTTCGCCGCCTGCGATCAGCATGTCTTCAAACCCGTCAGCGTTGCAGTCAAACACCGCAACGCCACCCCCCACCATGTATTGCCATTCGCCGGCGTAAAAGCCGGTCAGGCCTGCCGTCGCGCTTTCATCGGCAAAGCGGGGAATTGCAGGCGCCGGGGTCTGGGCCTGCAGGGAATGCGGCAACAGGCACAGGGCAAGAACGATCAGGCGCATCTGTCAGACCCGTGTTTGCAAGGCAACGGTATAGGCCCCGACACAGCGGCCTTGCGCTAGGCCGGCTTCAACCCCCTCGCGGAAATGGATGCCGCCATACAGGCGCGACAGGGCGGCCTCTTCGGCGGCAGCGGCAAAGCTGGGAAAATGGCGGACAGGCAGGCCATCATCGGCATGGGTGGCGTCGTCAAAGGCAAACCCTTCGCCCCAGATGGCGGTAAGGACGGCGGCCGCTGCGCCAGACTGGCTGCTATGCCCGCTGGGAAATTCGGGGAAGGGCGGGGTGTTCAACAGCGGCTCCCATTTGGTTTCGCCCATCACTTGGCGGATATAGGTCACGGGACGCAGAAGATTGACGTCATATTTGGTCTGCCAGCAGGCGATAAATGCATCCGCGATGGTGATGCCCAGACGGGCCAGCACATCGGCCCAGGTGGCCAGATCGGCGGCATCACGGTCAAGAATGGCCATCGCTATGGAAATCCAGTGGCCGGGCGGGGTGGGGGACAGCATCGGATCATCTGACCAGAACCGCGCAATCAGCTTTTGTTCGTCGGTCAGGGCGGCCTTGATAGCCACCACTTCGGCCGCTTGTTGGTAGAACGCCGATTCCGGTTCGGCGCTGTAGGGAATGGTCAGCGTCAGGCCACAGGCAGGCTGGCCAGCAGGCATGGCAAAGGGGCGGTTCCGGCCCCAGTCAGGCAACAGGGGCGTTTGCTGCACGGCAATCAGGCTGGTGGGCACCCAGTCAGCGGCGCTTTGCGGTGGGGGGTAATCATAGGGAAAGCCCATGTTCACAACCGTGGCACCACCATCGCCAAGTGACCAGTCAAGCATATGCTGGGCCACGGCAGCACCCTGATCGCGCGAGCGGGCAAGTGTTGCAGGATCAGTGTCCTTGGCGACCTGTTCGCCCAGAATACGGTCCATCGCGGCCATGGCGCGCTGGCCTGTGGGGCCGGTGTTACCGAAAAACGCCATGACAGCCGCCGCCATGGCGCCATGCAGCATCGCGGGCATGGCATAGGACAGGGCGGGATCACAGGCAGGGGGGGGCGTCAGGCCATGCAACTGGCCTGCAAGGCTGCGCAGGCCCGTGGCGGGGCTGCTTGCTGCAACTTCATATGCAGTGATCCCCAGATAGGCGAAGGCCCGGCTGGCAACCGGGGGCGAGTAGGTGGCCGTATGGCGGACAAGTTCAAGGACAAGACGATACCACTGGGACAGAACCGCCTCTGGCGGCAGAAGGCCGGATTGGGCTGCTGCGGTTTGTGCCAGCGCCTGCCGGGGGGAGGCAAAAGGCAAGCTCATCAATCCCAGCGTTACCTGCCGTCTGCCCAGCTTCATCTTGAACCCTTCCGTGTCCTTGCCGCGCCAGCAACCACAAAACCCGTTTGCGCGGCAAGACAAATTCTGTTGGGTCACCTTGCGGGCCGCACCCCTGCGGGCCAGGCCTAACCCAAGGCCAGGATGGCCGTGGCTGCAGCAGCGGTCAGTGCGGGCCGGGTCGCCGATAGAATCAGATTGCGGTCAAACAAGGCAGGGTCGGCGGCAAGCACCTGTCGCATGGCACGGCCAAAGGTCTGGCGCAATTCCGTGCCGATGTTGAACTTGCAGACTGCCGTATCACGTGCGATCTGGCTGCGCTGTGCGGGTGCAATGCCCGATCCACCATGCAGCACCAAGGGCAGCCCCGGTGCGGCCTGCGCAATGGCCGCAAGGCGGGCCATGTCGATTGTGGCACCCGGTTCAGGCATCAGATGATCATTTCCCACCGACACAGCCAACGCATCAACCGCGGTTTCCGCCCAGAACTGGGCCACCTCGGCGGCATCCGTCCCCCGAGAAGGCGCCCCGCCGTGATAGCCGACATAGCCAAGCTCGGCCTCGACCGACACACCGGCCAGATGGGCAAGGCGCACGATTTCAGCCGTGCGTGCAATGTTTTCAGCCAGCGGCAGTGCGGACCCGTCATACATGACGGATGTGAATCCACAGTCGATGGCCGCGCGGCAGATGTCGGGGCCCTCACCATGGTCAAGGTGGGCCACCACAGGCACCATCGCGCCCTCGGCCAAATGGCCAAACATGCGGCCCAGCACGGCAAGTGGCATGTGCGCGCGCGCGCCCGGCCCAGCCTGCAGAATGACCGGGCGGCCACAGCTTTCGGCAGCGGCGACATAGGCCTGCGCATCTTCCCAGCCCTGCACGACAAATCCCGCGACGGCGCGGCCCTCTGACAAGGCCGGGATCAGCACCTCTGACAGCGTGGCCCGTGTCATTTGAACTTGGCGATCATGTCCTTGATCCCCGGAATGGTTTCGATCTGGTGGGCATGCGACGGTTGAAAGAACTGCACCAGTGACCGTTGCGATTGCCCGGCCAGAATGGTGAAATAGTACATCTCGTACCCCGGCAGCACGCAACAGGGGTGATAGCCCTTGTCCAGCGCGATGGTTGATCCGTCAACGATATGATAGGCATCGCCCGGCTTTCCATCCTCGCGCTGCAGCATCTGCAGACCTGATCCGTGGGGCGGGTTGAAGCGGAAGTTATACGCCTCATCGTGGCGGGTTTCCAAAGGCAGGCGATCGGTATCATGCTTGTGGCTGGGAAAGCCGGACCAGCCGCCCGTGCCAACCGTATAAAGCTCGCTCACCAGCAGGCGCCCGACACGGCC
>JALOSO010000162.1 GCA_025458385.1 Paracoccaceae bacterium
CGGTTACTGGTATGTCCGGGTTGCGCATGATGCCGATGATCCCGCAAATGACGTGGACACGCATGTGCTGCGTGCGATCCTGTCGTTTGCGGTGAAATGAGGGCGGCCTTTCAGGCTGCGGTGATTGTCGTCGGGGTTGCCATGGCTGCCCCGACGGCCAGTGCGCATGCGGTGGGCTGGTCCATCCACCCCGAGGAGGACGCGATTGTTCTGTCTTTCACCTATGGCGGGGGTGAACCGATCGCCTTTGCCGAGGTTACAATCACCGCACCGGATGGCCAAGTTTATCAGAAAGGCCGGGCTGACCGTGCGGGAAAGTTCGCGGTGGTGATGCCAGACGACGGCATCAATGGCGATTGGACGGCCGCTGTCGTGGATGGCGAAGGGCACAGCCTGACAGCCCGCTTTCAAGTCGTTCTGGCGGCACAGCTGTGGTCACGGCGCGGTGACGGCCCCCAACCCGAAGGCTGATGCCATGAAATCCGCGCATCACGGGCTTTCGACTGGACGCCTTGCTGCCGGTATCGCACCTTTGACAGATGACACATGCAGGTTCCCCCCTACCCCCCGCCAACCGGGTTGATCTGATCCGCCCCGACGCACCGGTCTTGGCGGCACGTGGCCCGCACCCGGTGGGGGTGCGGACCTTGCCGCTGGTTGATCACGGCCGCATCGATATCCTGAACAGCACAGAGCATAGGCTGGCGCACTATGATCGGCCCTTGCCGGTTGAGATGTGGTATCCCGCCACACCTGGCACGGTGCCGGGCACCGTCTACCAGACGCTGCTGCGCGACGGGCACCGCGCCATTACCCTGCAGGGCTATGCAACCCGTGATGCGGCGCGCGCGATGGGGACGTTTCCGCTGGTCATCATTTCACATGGCTATCCCGGCAACCGGATGCTGATGGGCCATCTGGGCGAAAATCTTGCCTCCAAGGGCTATGTCGTGGCCAGTATCGACCATACCGACAGCACCTATGCCGACAAGGCGGCCTTCGGATCGACCCTTTACAATCGCCCGCTGGATACGGCCTTTGTCATCGATGCCATGGCTGCGCATGCCGATACGGGGGCTGTGGCAATCATCGGCTATTCGATGGGCGGCTATGGCGCGCTGATCTCCGGTGGGGCCGGTCTGGCCGCGGCCGCGATGGCCGAGGATGTGGTGCCGCCGCAGGGCCTGCTGCGCCGGCATCTGACCCCGCAGGTTGACCCGCGGCTACGGGCCATCGTGCCGATTGGCGCCTGGGGGCGGCAACGCGGGGCCTGGGATGCGGGCGGCATGGCCGGCTTGCAAGTGCCCGCACTGGTGATTGCCGGCAGCGCAGATGCCGTTTCCGGATATGAAGACGGCATGCGCCTGATCTGGTCCGAAGCCGTGGGCTGCGACCGGCATCTTCTGACCTTTGTCGATGCAGCCCATAACGCGGGCGCGCCCATTCCCGCACCCTGGCAGGCGTGGGAAGCCTCAGCCCACCTCGATTTCATGCCATTTGATCACTATGCCGATGCGATCTGGGATACGGTGCGCATGAACAACATCATTCAGCATTTCATCACGGCGTTTCTGGGCCTGCATCTGCGGCAGGATCAGACGATGGCGGGCTATCTGTCAGACAACTGGCAAGGCTTTGCACCCGGAACGGCGCGGGGATTGCGCTTTGAAAGCCGGGGGCAAGGCGAATGACCGGGTGGCCGGCGCCAGCCTTGCGCCAAACGGGGCCAAGCCCCGCTGCGCGTCAGTTCCGGCCTGATGATGTGCCGCGTCTTTCCCGAAGTGCACCGCAAGGCGGCGCTGGCGGCGGAACGGGCGGGGGAATGCTTGCACCAATGGGCACAGGATGCGCTGGGGAAGGCAGTGGGGTGAGGTGCTGGAGCGATCTGCCGACCGCTCCAACGCCGATGGTTGATTAACCGAGCGCCTGCTCCATGCCGCCAAGGGCATGGTCCATCGCTTTGGTCAATCCCTCGATGTCACGCCCACCGATGCTTTCTGCCGTCACAGCCAGATGCGATGCAAAGCCCAGGTAAAAGCCTGCCATCCAGTCCGGACCCGGTTCGGGCGGCGGCGGTGGGAAAATGATGGGCGGCAACTTGCGCGGAACACCTGTCGGGCACCACCAGTCCGGATCGGCATCGAATGCGATATTCAGCCGTTGCGCCGTCCATTGCGTTGCCACGAAATGCTGCGCTGCAATCGCCCCCGCATCGGTCGGCGCGATCTGCCTTGCGCCGGACCCAGCAACCCCCGCCAACCGTGCGGCACCGCCACGGATGACAGGGCCATGCGGAAAGATGGCGTCAAAGGCCTCGGGGTTCAGCTTGCCGATAATGGCCAAGAGTTTGGCGTTCAATTTCATGATGAAATCTCCGGTAGAGGATCCAAGTTGAAAACGCGCCCGGCCAATATCTGCAAAAGACCATGCGCCCCCCCAGTTAAACCGAAGTTGCCATCCGATGTCGTGAAAGCCGCGTGAAACGCGGGTGAGTTATCGGCAAGCCCTGCGCCTTAGTGCTTTACCATCACATGCCGCACCACTGTGTAGTCCTCCAGCGCATAAGCGCTCATGTCCTTGCCGTAGCCTGATTGCTTCAGCCCCCCGTGTGGCATCTCGTTCACCAGCATGAAATGCGTGTTCACCCATGTGCAGCCATAGCGCAGCCGGGCTGCCGTGCCCATTGCCCGGCCCACGTCGCGCGTCCAGACTGACGAGGCCAAGCCATAGTCGCTGTCATTTGCCCAAGACACCGCCTGATCCACATCTGCAAATGGCGTGATGGAGACCACTGGCCCGAACACCTCGCGCCGCACGATTTCATCATCCTGCCGCGCGCCTGCCACCACCGTTGGCCGGTAATAGAAGCCCTCCGGCATCACTTCGCCGCCCGTGGTAATCTCGATATGCGGCACCTCGCGCGCGCGGTTCACAAAGCTGGCGACGCGGTCGCGCTGGCGCAGGGAAATCAGCGGGCCAATCTCGTTGGCCGTATCATCCGCCTGCGCCAGCGCAATGGTCGATACGGCAGAGGTGAGATCCGCCACCAGCCTGTCATACACCTTCTTCCCCGCATAAATCCGGCAGGCCGCCGTGCAATCCTGCCCGGCGTTGTAGTAACCAAAGGCGCGCAGGCCATCCACGACCTCACCCACATCGGCATCATCAAACACAATCACCGGCGCCTTGCCGCCCAGTTCCAGATGCGTGCGTTTGACCGATTTCGCGGCGGCATCCAGCATCTTTTTGCCGGTCGCCACATCGCCCGTCAGCGAAATCATGTCCACGCCCGGATGGTTGATCAGGTAACTGCCCACCGTATGCCCGCGCCCCGCCACGATGCTGACCACGCCTTCCGGCAGTTCCTCGGCCAGTATCCGCGCCATTTTCAGCGCCGTCAGCGGCGTCTGTTCCGATGGCTTGAAGATCACCGTATTGCCGCCGCCGATGCTCGGCCCCAGCTTCCATGCCATCATCATCAAGGGGTAATTCCACGGGGCGATCTGCGCGATCACCCCCACCGGATCACGCCGGATCATGCTGGTATGCCCCGCCAGATATTCGCCCGCCAAGGCCCCCGTCTGGCAGCGCACGGCCCCGGCGAAGAAGCGGTAGCAATCCACAATCGCCGGAATCTCGTCATTCCGCGCGGCGTTTATGGGTTTGCCGCAGTTCAGCGCCTCTAACGCCGCAAAGGCATCCGCCTCGGCCTCGATGCGGTCTGCAATGCGCAGCAGGGCGGCACTGCGTTCGGCGGGCGTGGTGCGTGACCAGCTTTCGAACGCCTTGCGCGCAGCGGCCACGGCGCGGTCAATCTGCGTCTGGCTCGCCTCGGCCACCTCAAGGATCAGGCCACCCGTGCGCGGGTTCAGCACCTGTTCGCGCGCCTCGGTGCCGGCCTCGAATGAGCTGCCAATCAGCAGATGGGTGTCGATCGTGGAATGCAGGGTATCCATGGGATTTCCTTTCATTTGCCCCCGCCAGCGGTTTCGGATCCGCCACGGGTCAGGTAATAGGCCAGAAGGATGGGGACGAACGTGGCGGCGAACACCACGATGGCCACCACGTTTGTCACCGGCAGTTGCCGTGGGCGGATCAGCTCGTCCAGCATCCAGATCGGCAGGGTCTTGGCATCCACGCCGGACCCTGCGGTGAACGTCGTCACGATCACCTCGTCAAAGGACAGGGCAAAGGCCAGCATGCCACCGGCCAGCAGGGCCGAGCCGAGGTTGGGCAGCAGGACATAGCGGAAGGTCTGGAAGGAATTTGCGCCAAGGTCGGCTGACGCTTCAAGGATGCCACCAGACAGGCGGCGAAAGCGGGCGACGGCGTTGTTATAGACGATGACGATGCAGAATGTGGCGTGGCCAAGGATGATGGTCCACAGGCTGAACGGAACATCCATGATGGCAAAGGCCGACCGCAGCGACATGCCGGTGATGATGCCGGGCAGGGCGATGGGCAGGATGATCAGGAGGCTGATCTGTTCACGCCCGAAGAACCGCGTGCGGGCCATGGCGGCGGCAACCAGTGTGCCAAGGATGATGGCGATGACGGTGGCGATGGAGGCGACCTTGAGCGACAGCCAGAAGGGCGGCCAGATATCCTCGCGGTTCCAGGCGACGGCGAACCACTGGGTGGTCAGGCCGGGCGGGGGAAAGGTATAGCCGCGCTGTTCTGTGGTGAAGGCATAGACGAAGATCAGCAGGATCGGCAGGTGCAGGAACAAAAGGCCACCGATTGCGGCGATGCGCAGGCCAAGGCTGGCGCGTTCAGAGTGCATCGAACGCCCCCGCACGTTTGGCCAAGGCAAGATAGATCAGCATGATGACGATGGGCACGACGGCAAAGGCGGCTGCAAGGGGCAGGTTGCCTGCGGTGCCCTGAAATTCCGACACGGCCATGCCGATGGACCGGGCCGATGTGCCGATGATGCGGGGGATGATGTAATCACCCATGGTCAGCGAGAAGGTAAAGATGGACCCGGCAATGATGCCGGGCAGGGCCAGCGGCAGAATGACCGTACGAAAGGTTTGGGCGCGCGTGGCGCCAAGGTCGGCCGAGGCCTCGAGCATGGTGGTGGGCACGCGTTCGAGGGCGGCCTGCATGGGCAGGATCATGTAGGGCAGCCAGACATAGACAAAGACCATGAAGGTGCCAAGGTATGAGGTGGACAGGGAATTGCCGCCGATGACCGGCAAGGCCAACACGCCGTTCAGGATAAAGCCGGTATGCGTGGCGTCAGCGGCCCATGAAATGATGCCCTCTTTCGACAGGATCATCTTCCAGGCGTAAACCTTGACAAGGTAGGAGGACCAGAGGGGGAGGAGGATGCCGAGGTAGAAAACGGCTTTCCAGCGGCCACGGGCGAAGCGCGCGGCGTAATAGGCGATGGGAAAGGCGATGACGGCGCAGGCGAGGGTGACGGCAAGCGACATGACCAGCGTGCGCAGGATGATGTCGAAATTCGAAGGACGCAGCAGTTCGGCATAGGTTTTCAGGGTGAATTCTTCTTTCACGACACCCGAGAATTCGTCGATGGAATAGAACGACTGCAGCAGCAGGGCGGCAAGCGAGCCCAGGTAGATCACGCCCAGCCAGATCAAGGGCGGGGCGATCAGCAGGATCAGCAGCAGGTTGGGCTTGCGCCAGAACAGGGCGGTCAGACGGTCAGCCAGCCCGCGTTCGGGCAGGATCGCAGGGGCGGTCATTGCGCCACCCGCAGGGGGGCAAAAATTTTCGACGAAAATTTTTGGGGCCTGCTGCACATCATGCGTGCTCCATCACATGCAAAGCACCCGGCGCGAAGGTCAGGCCAATGGTCTCGCCCATCTGCGGCAGGGCGGTGCCTGCTGGCACGATCACGCTGATATCCGCCCCCGGCCCCGCAATCGTTATGCGCGTGCCCGCGCCCAGATAACGCAGGCCCGTCACCGGCCCGGCCAGCGCCGTGCCCCCGGCTGGCGCCACCTGCAACGCCTCGGGCCGCAGGGATGACCAGGCCGCAGGCCCGCCAAGCGCGCGTGTCACCTCTGGCGGCAGCACGTTCGACGACCCCACGAAATCGGCGACAAAGCGGTTGGCTGGCCGCGCATAGACATCCTCGGGCGTGCCGATCTGCGCGATGCGGCCTTCGTTGAAGATGGCAAGACTGTCCGCCATGCTCAGCGCCTCGTGCTGGTCATGCGTCACGAAGACAAAGGTGATCCCCAGCCGCTGTTGCAGCGCCTTCAGCTCATCCTGCATCGCCTCGCGCAGCTTCAGGTCCAAGGCACCCAAGGGTTCATCCAGCAGCAGAACGCGCGGTTCATTCACCAAGGCCCGCGCGAGCGCGACCCGTTGCCGCTGCCCACCCGACAACTGCCCCGGCTTGCGGTCGCCGTAAGCATCCAGCTTCACGAGGTTCAGCATCTCCTCGGCCTTGGCATAGCGTGCGGCCTTGGCCATGCCCTTGACCATCAGCCCATAGGCGACATTGTCCCGCACGTTCAGATGCGGAAACAGCGCGTAATCCTGGAACACCGTGTTCACGTTGCGCCGGTTAGGCGGGATCGCACTCACATCTTCGCCGAAGATCCGGATCGCCCCACCGGTCGGCTGTTCAAACCCCGAAATCAGCCGCAAGCAGGTGGTTTTGCCCGAACCCGACGGGCCGAGCATCGCAAAGAAACTGCCCTCGGCAATCTTCAGATCCACGCCGTCCACGGCGCGGACAGAACCGAAATGGCGGGTGACATTGTCGAATGTAACGGCTGCGGTCATCTTCTGCTTCCAATAGCCAACCAGCCCCCCCTCCCCGTCCCTCCCCCACGAAGGGGGGGAGGGCGGCAAGAAGGCCCAAGGTCAGCGCAGGTCTGTCAGGACGGGTGCTTCCCCTCCCCCATTGTGGGGAGGGGTCAGGGGTGGGGGGCTACGCCCGGATCACCGCCCGCCGATCACGCCGATGTAATCGGAAACCCAGCGGTAATAGGGCACGCACATGCCTTCACCCTGACTGCAGTTGGCAACAGGTGTCGTCCAGAACCGGATCTTGTCAAAGTTGTCCAAGCCGTTCGTCGTGCAGCCCTCGGCCGTCTGCATGCCGCGCCCATCCGTGCAGGCCGCAGGCACGGCCGGGTTCGCCCCGAACCAGACCGACAGGTCTGATTGCAGGTTCGATGCCAGCGAATGTTCCATCCACATGTAGGAACAGTTCGGGTTCGCCGCATCGACATGCATCATCGTCGTATCCGCCCAGCCCGTCGCACCCTCTTGCGGGAT
>JALOSO010000163.1 GCA_025458385.1 Paracoccaceae bacterium
GCCGAAACGGCGACTGGCGTGAAGGATACAACTTTGCGTGCGGCGCTTGAAACCCTTGCGCAGAACGTTCTATCTCGTCGCAAACCCTGACAAAGGCCCCTGCATCATGACTTTCTCTTTCAAGGCGTTCCTTCCTGCCGTTGCGCTGGCCCTTGGGCTGGGCAGCGCCGCCATCGCACAGGAAACGGCCGAAGCCGCCTTGCCACCTGTCAGCTACATGGCCATCGGACCGGCCGACGCAAAGGTGACGATCGTTGAATACGCATCGTTCACCTGCCCGCATTGCGCAAGCTTTCACGCGGCGGTCTTCAAGGACCTGAAGAAAGATTACATCGATACGGGCAAGGTGCGCTTTGAATTCCGCGAGGTGTATTTTGACCGCTACGGGCTGTGGGCCGCGATGATGGCGCGCTGCGGCGGCGAGGTGCGGTATTTCGGCATCGTCGATATCCTGTACACGACCCAGCAGGAATGGGCGGCGACAGACGATGCTGTGGCTGTTGTCGACAGCCTGAAGCGGATCGGGCGCACAGCCGGGATGGAGGATGCGACGCTGGACGCCTGCATGACAGACGGTGCGATGGCCGAAGCACTGGTCGCGCAGTATCAGGAAAATGCGACGCGCGATGGTGTCGAAGGCACGCCGACCCTGCTGATCAACGGGGAAAAGCATTCGAACATGTCCTATGCCGACCTGAAGGCAATCATCGACCCGCTGCTGGCCGAATGACCCCGCTTGCCGGCCTGAAGGTCATCGAACTGGCGCGGATTCTGGCCGGGCCATGGGCCGGGCAGATTCTGGCAGACCTTGGCGCCGAAGTGATCAAGGTCGAATCGCCCGAAGGTGATGACACAAGGCAATGGGGTCCGCCGTTCATTTCGCGTGAGGGTGATCGCTCTGCCGCCTATTTTCATGCGACCAACCGGGGCAAAAAGGCGATCACCTGCGATTTCCGCACGCCCGAGGGGCAAGACACCGTGCGGCGGCTGGTGGCGGATGCCGATATCCTGATCGAGAATTTCAAGGTGGGCGGCCTTGGGAAATACGGGTTGGACTATGCCAGTCTGCAAGCCGTCAATCCGCGGCTTGTCTACTGTTCGATCACCGGGTTCGGGCAGACCGGCCCCTATGCGGCGCGGGCGGGATACGACTATATCATTCAGGGCATGGCCGGTTTGATGAGTGTGACCGGCACGCCCGAAGGCCAGCCGATGAAGGCCGGCTATGCCGTGGCCGACCTTTGCACGGGCATCTATGCGACGACGGCAATCCTGGCTGCGATCCATCAGCGCGCCACAACGGGGCGCGGGCAGCATATCGACATGGCGCTGCTTGATGTGGCAACCGCGATCACGGCCAATCAGGCGATGAACTATCTGGCAACCGGCACCGCGCCGGGCAAACTGGGCAATGCGCACCCGAACCTGGCCCCCTATGCCGTGTTCGATTGTGCCGATGGCTGGTTGATCCTTGCCGTCGGCAATGACGGCCAATACCGCAAGCTTTGCAGTCTGCTAGGCCTGCCGGGGCTGGCCGATGCGCCTGATTACCTGACGAACGCCGACCGCATCGCCAACCGCGCGGCGCTGACCACGACCCTGACCGCCGCGACCAAACGCTTCACCAAGGATGCGCTTCTGGCCGCATGCGAGGCCCATGGCGTGCCAGCTGGCCCGATCAACACGATGGCCGAAGTGTTTGCCGACCCGCAGATCATCGCGCGTCAGATGCAGATCGCGCCGGATGGTGTGCCCGGTGTCAGATCACCCTTTGTTTTTTCGGATGCCGAACTTGCGCTTGACCGACCCTCGCCCCGGCTGGGACAGGATCAGGACAAGGTCTGACAAGCCGTCAGCCGGAAACGCAGGTTGACCGCCTGCCGGAACCGGCGGGAGAGCAGATCCAGCTTTGGCTGCTGTTGATCACCATGCGCGCACGCACATGGGCGCGTGATTGCAGGGCAGACGCCGATGGCGCATTGGCAAACCAGCTGAACCCCGAGGCGGAACTTGAAGACCCGCTGTTCTGCGCAAATGTTGAGACAGGCATCAACACGACAGCGGCAAAAATCGCCGCAGACAAACGCATCTTTCGTGACATCGGGCCCCTCCGTGGCAGGCCCAAGTCAGTGTTGGGCGTTGGTGCCAATCAACGCCCCAAAACTGTCGAAAGAAGGTTACGAAAGCGGCTTTTTCGCGGTTCCGACCCTGTGAAAATAGCGAAAGGTTTATTCGATCACGCGCCCGGCCGGTGTCCAGTCAGGCAGGCCGAAACCATCGGGCCAGGGGTAGACCTCTTGCTGGTTGAAGTAGACCACGCCCACCAGTTGCGGCATCTCGGGCCGGGCGGCGCGCAATTCGGCCTCCCAGGCGGCGACGTATTCGGCACTGCCGGAGTAACCCACCTCGGCCACCACGACGGGTTTGCCGAAACCTGCAACACGGTCATAACGCTCGGCCAGGACATCGCCGAAATCCTGTGCGCCGCCAAGAATGGCCTCTTCCCATGGCTGCAGGCCAAAAATCGACAGGCCCACCAGATCGACATAGTCGTCGCCGGGATAATAGGCCTGCGCCCCTTCCAAACCGATCGGCGACCAGATGAAATTCGCCTCGGGTGCCTCGGCCCGGCAGATATCGATCATCCGGCGATAGGCGGCGATATAGTCATCGGGGTTCCAGGCTGACCAGATGAACTGGCCATCCTTGGTTTCCATCTCGTGGCCCCAACGGATTGAAACCGGGCTTTGCAATGTGCCGACCACGGCGCAGATATTGCGCATGTTGGCATCGTAATAGCCCTGATCGATCCCGTTGCGCAGAAATTCTGCTGTGTTGCGTTCGTCGCGCGTCCAGGTCCAGGGTTCGATGGTGATGATCATCGCGCGCTTGCGTTCCAGCGCATAGGCATCTGCATCCAGAAGCGAGCCTAGTGCCACATCTTCCCACGGCAGGAAGATATGTTCGATGGTCAGCGCATTGTCGGCGCTGTACTCGCCCGCGGGATCATAGGCGCCAAAGGGCAGATCGCCAGGCGGGGCAGCAAGGGCGACACCCGGTGCACCCAGCATCAGCAGGGCCGCTGCCATTCCCCGGCCATGACCTTGTTTGGTCTGATGTTCATTCTGGCCACGCATCTTGTCGACTCCTGGTTTCTGACCCTGACAGGTCATGGAATTGCAATCTCGGGTCTGGTGATCCAACCGGGATCCCAGACAAAATCTACACGCTCTTTCGCGCCCTGCCCGGCCCCTGCGATGCCGTATTCTGCGCGCACAAGGCGCAGGGGTTCCAACCCGAAGGCAAGGGCATGGACACTTTCAACGCCGCGCGTCTGAAACCCCGCGAACAGGCCACCGACCACCAGAACAACTGCACCGCACTGGACAAGGCTAAGCCCGGCTGGCTGATGGGACAGCGCGTCCGAATCCCGAAGGTGCCGCACGACGATGACAGCCACGACCAAAGTGTACAGCAAGGCGTTCAGCAAGGACAGCAGCAGAAAACCCCGCGCATTTGCCAGATCGTCGCTGACAAGCACCGGCAGGATGGCCATCAGGGCAAGCACGGTATAGACGGCCAGCACCTTCAGCGGAAGAACGGCCTTGGCCGACGTCCCCTTGGGCGTAATGCGAAAGTCGACAAAGCGCCCGGTCAGCTTGTCACGGATCGCCATCAGGCAACCCCAGAACGCCCAAGGCCATTGCAATGTCAGGAACAAGGCCTTTTCCCAACTGAGAACGGGGGCATCATGGGGGCGGAAATACCCATGATGCCGGATGCGGAAGGCAATGACGGTCAGGATGATGATGACGGGCGCGGCATGCAGCAGGAATTCGGGGTAGGTGACATCCGCAAAACGCATGTCAAAGGCCAGGGCGATGATGGGCGCGAAATACATCATGGCCGAGGTTGCGGCAAAAAGCGGGTACCACAGCTGACAGAATACAAACAGAAACTTCAGACGCGGCGGCAGCGGTGCCAGATACCGCCGGGTGTGCTGCAAAAGCAGGGTCAGCAGACTGCGCGATCACTGGAATTCCTGGGTGATCAGATCTGCCACGGTTTCCGGGCCGTCGCCGATGGCAATCGCGTCAATGGCATGTGTCCCGCGCCAGCCACCCGCGTTCAGCAGCATGGTCGTCGAATGATCTTCGGCCAGATCGGGGCCAAGGCCGCCGACACTGCGCAAGGCTGTGGTGCGAACGGCGTAATGTGACCCGATGCACATTGGCGCAAAGGCGCGGGTATATCCGGTCTGGAACAGGCCATGAAATCCGGCCTCGGTATGCAGGCGCGTGCGTGCCGCCCAGCTGGTTTCGGCATTGGCCCCGCAGATCGATGGCGCACTGACATAGCCGATGGCCGGATCGGCAAAAGGCCTGATCACGGCGCGCAGATAGCCGGGTTGCGGCACGTGATCGGCGTCCAGCTGGCTGACGATATCGTAGTCGCGGTAACCCCAGTGATCGTAAAAGTAGGCAAGATTGCCTTCCTTGCAACGGGTCCGGCGCGGCCAGACCGGTTGATGATAGGCCGCTACACCCTTGCGGCTGGAAATCTGCACCCCGTGGCGCGCGCACCAGGCACGCGTGTCATCTGACGGGTCTTCATCGGCAAGCCAGGTGTCATGCGGGTAATCCTGGGCGAGCATTGCCAGAAGGGTCTTTTCCAGCACGGCAAAAGGCTCGGACGGGGTTTTGGTGACGATCATCGCCACACGCCACTGGCCCGGAACCGGGTCAGGCGCAGCAGATTTAGCCGCATGCAAAAGCACATAGATGAAGAACATCTGCAGGCCATGCAGCCACAAAAGCGGGATGGTCCCAAACAAGAAGGCAGGCCAGCTGACAAAATGCGCCGGATGCAGCCACCAGACCCAGAACCACGCCGCCGCCGCTGCCCAGGCGATGCTGAGGCAGATGAATTCCAGCTTTTGCGCGCGCGGGAACAGCGAAACCGTCATCGTCGGCCGCAGTGGGCCGGGCAAGGCCGTTTCGGCGATTGGCGTGTTCAGGGGCGATGGATCAGCGCGGGCCATGGGTCAGCCCGCCTGTCTGACAGGGCGGAACCAGGGGGCCGCATCGCGCAGGATTGTCGTGATATCAGACTGTGACGTACGGAAACCGAGCAGCGCATGGGCCTGTGCGGGATCAGCAACCAACGATGGCGGATCGCCGGCGCGGCGCGGGCCGTAGACCACGGGCAAGGGCTGGCCTGTCATCGCCTCGATCGCGCGGATGATCATGCGGACCGACACGCCCTGCCCGGTGCCCAGATTGACGCAAAGCGATGCCCCGCCCCGCAGCAGATGGTCCAGCGCCAGAACATGGGCACGGGCCAGATCGGCCACATGAATGTAATCGCGGATGCAGGTGCCGTCTTCAGTTGGGTAATCGGTGCCAAACACCGAAAGCGCAGGCCCGGTGCCAAAGGCCGCTTGCAGGGCCAGCGGGATAAGATGTGTCTCGGGGTCGTGCCGTTCGCCCAAGGCCCCCGATGGATCAGCCCCCGCCGCATTGAAATAGCGCAGGGCGGCATAGCGCAGCCCGGTGGCCGCGGCCTGTTCGGCCAGCATGCGTTCGCAGACGAGTTTGGTATAGCCGTAGGGGTTGATCGGGTTCTGCGGACAGTCTTCGCGGATCGGCAGGGTTGCCGGAACACCATAGGTGGCACAGCTTGACGACAGGACCACGCGTTCGACACCGGCCGCCGCACATCCCTGCAAAAGACCGATCATCCCACCGACATTGTTGTCATGATAGGCAAGTGGCATGCGGACGCTTTCGCCGACATAGGCACGGGCCGCAAAATGCAACACCGCCTGCGCCCCATGCGCCTGCAATGCGGCCTGTACGGCATCTGCATCACGCACATCCCCCTTGACCAGGGGGCCATATCGGACAGCATCGGCATGCCCTGTGGTCAGGTTGTCAAAGGCAACTGGGGTATAGCCGTTTTCAAACAGGGCTTTACACGTATGCGACCCGATGAATCCAGCGCCCCCGGTGACCAGTACGGCCGGCTTGGTCGTCACGATGGAAGCAGTTCCTTCTGTCTGTCCGCACGCACACGTTCGGCAAACCAGGCGATTGTGCGGTCAAGCCCCAGATCCAGCGGCACAACCGGCTGCCATCCAAGCAAGCCGCGGGCGCGCGCTATGTCCGGGCGACGCTGGCGTGGGTCATCCTGCGGCAACGGCAGATAGGTCATCGGGACAGCAGAACCGGTCTTGGCCAGCACCAGTTTTGCCAGTTCCAACATGGTGAATTCCCCCGGATTGCCCAGGTTCACCGGCATCTTTTCGTTCGATGCCATCAGGCGGATCAACCCTTCGACCATGTCATCGACATAGCAGAAAGACCGCGTCTGCGATCCGTCACCATAGATTGTCAGGGCATCGCCCCGCAGCGCCTGCACCACAAAATTCGACACGACACGCCCGTCATCGGGGTGCATTTGTGGGCCGTAGGTGTTGAAGATGCGGGCGATCCGCGTTTCGACCCCGCGATGCGCACCAAATTCCCAGAACAGCGTCTCGCCCGCGCGCTTGCCTTCATCATAGCAGGCCCGCGGCCCGCAGGTGTTGACGTTGCCACGATAACCTTCGTGCTGCAGGTTGATTTCCGGGTCGCCATACACCTCGGACGTTGATGACTGCAGGATACGCGCGCCTTTCGCCTCGGCCAGGGTCAAAAGGTTCAGCGTGCCGTCGACACAGGTGCGGAAGGTGTGGATCGGGTCAATCTGATAGCGCGGCGGCGAGGCCGGGCAGGCCAGATTATAGATTTCATCGACCGGCCCCTCGATCTGCAGCGGCTTGATGATGTCCTGCTGCACAAAGGTAAAGGCTGCATGATCACGCAGGCGCGCCAGATTGGCCAGATCGCCGGTCAGCAGATTGTCGACCACCGTCACCCGGTTGCCTTCGCTGATCAGGCGTTGCGCCAGCGTCGACCCCAGAAAACCCGCGCCGCCCGCAATAAGAACATGGCGGCTTTTGCGATCACGCGCTGTGTCTTTTGTCGCAAAACTGACACTAAGTAACTTACTGATATAATTTGATATTTTATTTGCGATTCGTCAATGGATTGGCGGAATTGTTCAGAAAGTGGTTAAAGTGTCTTTTGTTTGACAGGAATTTGTCATCTGGTTGGAGATGGTTCTTGGGCCCGTTCAACCACTGATTGCAATCTTTGTGAAATTGATAACCTAAAGCCACGTTAAAAAGAGTCTGGCATTTTCAATTGTCGGAAAAGGAACAGCCAGAGACAGGCGCAGCGCCCGCTCTGGCTGTGTGGTCAGGTGCGTCGGATCAGGCCAGATCAAACCGGTCGAGGTTCATCACCTTGGTCCAGGCCGCTGCGAAATCAGCAACAAAGGCGGCAGCGTAATCGGCGCTTGCATAAACCTCGGCCAGGGCGCGAAGCTGCGAGTTCGCGCCGAAAACAAGGTCAACCCGTGTGCCTGTCCAGCGCAGGGCACCTGTTGCCCGGTCGCGCCCTTCGAAGACGGCATCCGCAGCCGAGGTTGGGGTCCAGACTGTTGCCATGTCGAGAAGGTTGACAAAGAAGTCTGCGGTCAACTGGCCAGGACGATGGGTCAGCACGCCATGCTGCGACCCGCCGCTATTGGCCTGCAGAACCCGCAACCCACCAACAAGCACTGTCATTTCCGGCGCTGTCAGCGTCAGCAGCTGGGCCTTGTCGACCAGCAGCTCTTCGGCCGAAACGGTGTAATCAGCCTTGAGGTAGTTGCGGAAACCATCTGCCTCGGGCTCTAGCACTGCAAAGCTTTCGGTGTCTGTCTGGTCTTGCACAGCGTCGGTGCGGCCCGGCGTGAACGGCAGGTTGATCGGATGGCCGGCTGCCTGGGCCGCAGCCTCAACCGCCGCGGTACCGCCCAGAACGATCAGGTCGGCAAGCGAGACTTTCTTGCC
>JALOSO010000164.1 GCA_025458385.1 Paracoccaceae bacterium
GCGATCATGCGACAGGCATCGCCGAACAGGTGACCTATCTGATCACCGGGGCTGTGCCCAATGATGACCGGCCCAAGGCCGACACCACGGCGGCCTGATTGATGGTCGCCGTTTCGCCCACCATCCTGCTGGTCGAGGATGAACCCGCACAGCGCGAGATCCTGTCCTATAACCTGACGGCCGAAGGATATCGCGTGGCCACGGCCGCGGATGGCGACGAGGCGCTGGTGCAGGTTGATGAGGCCGCCCCCGACCTGATCCTGCTTGACTGGATGCTGCCGGGCGTGTCCGGGATCGAGATCTGCCGGCGGCTTAAGCTGCGGTCGGAAACGCGCGCCATCCCGATCATCATGATTTCGGCCCGGTCCGAAGAGGTCGACCGCGTGCGCGGCCTTGAAACCGGCGCGGATGACTATGTCAGCAAACCCTATTCGGTGATCGAATTGCTGGCCCGCGTGCGGGCCATGCTGCGGCGCACCCGTCCGGCGACGGTGGGCGTGGTGCTGGAATGGGCGGATATCCGGCTTGATCCGGAAACCCACCGCGTTCACAGGGCAGGGGGCGAGGTGCATCTTGGCCCGACGGAATTCCGGCTGCTGTCCACCTTCATGGAAAAGCCGGGACGGGTGTGGAGCCGCGAGCAGCTTTTGGACCGTGTCTGGGGGCGCGACATTTACGTTGATACGCGGACGGTCGATGTGCATATCGGGCGGCTGCGAAAGGCGCTTGGCGGGCAGGACGTGCTGCGCACGGTACGCGGCGCGGGCTATGCGCTAGGCTGAAAGGCCGACCATACGGCGAACATCGGCAGGTGTTGCGCCTTCGGCACGGAATTTGGAGATGGCGCGTGCATCGTCACGCTTGGCAAGGCGCTTGCCATTCGCGTCACGGATCAGGCGATGGTGGTGATAGATCGGCGTGGGCAAGCCGAGCAGGCGCTGCAGGATCACCTGCACGGGCGTGAATTCAAACAGGTCTTCGCCACGGATGACATGGGTCACGCCCTGGTCTGCATCATCAATCGCGGCCGCCAGAAAATAGGCGACGATATCCTCGCCCTTGCGTGACAGGACCACATCGCCAATCATCTGGCGGGCCATGTCGCTGTCAATCAAATGCACACCGGTGTGCCGGGGCCCGTTTTCTTCAAACTGCACGTCCGGATGCAGTTCCAATGCCTTGCGCAGGTCCAGCCGCAACGCGTCGCCGGCCTGCCGCGTGGCCATGGCGCGGCCCCGGCAGGTGCCCGGATAGATATGGAAGGCCACCCCTTCCTGCGGCGCGGCCAAAGCCGAGCGAATATCAGAGCGCGTGCAAGAGCATGGATAAAGAAGGCCTTTGGAAACAAGTGCTTCCAGCCGCTTGTTGTAGTAATCAAGGCGTGTGGCTTGCCGCAGGATCAGCCCATCCCAGTCAACGCCCAGCCAGCGCAGATCATCCAAGATGCGCGCGTCATGTTCCGGTCTGCACCGCTCCAGATCCGTGTCTTCCATCCGCAGCAGAAACAGCCCACCTGCGGCGCGCGCCATATCATGCGCCAGCAGCGCCGAATAGGCATGTCCCAGGTGCAAGGGGCCGGTCGGGCTGGGCGCAAAGCGCGTTACGAAAGCCATGCGGTAAAGGCTGCTTTGGCCCGGTCGGTATAGGCCTTGTAGCGGTCCTTGCGGCCACGGCGGCCGCCCTTCGCGTCAATCGGGGGGAACAGGCCGAAGTTCACGTTCATCGGCTGAAACGTCTTGGCCTCGGCCCCGCCCGTGATGTGGTGGATCAGCGATCCCATTGCCGTTTCCGGCGGGGGCGGGGCGAGAGTCTGACCAAGAATTTCCGCAGCGGCCATACGTCCTGCCAACAGCCCCATGGCCGCACTTTCAACATAGCCCTCAACCCCTGTGATCTGCCCGGCAAAGCGGATATTCGGGCGGCTTTTCAGGCGCATCTGGTCGTCCAGCAGCGTGGGTGAGTTGATGAACGTGTTCCGGTGAATGCCGCCAAGGCGGGCAAAACTGGCATCCTGCAGGCCGGGAATCATCTTGAAAACAGAGGTTTGCGCGCCATACTTCATCTTGGTCTGAAAGCCCACGATGTTATACAGCGTGCCCAGCTTGTTATCGCGCCGCAGTTGCACCACCGCATGCGCCTTTTCCGCCTTGTGCGGGTTTGTCAGGCCCACCGGCTTCATCGGCCCAAAGCGCAGCGTTTCGCGCCCGCGTTCGGCCATCACCTCGATCGGCAGGCAGCCGTCGAAGTAACCCGCTGTTTCGCCTTCGTGAAACTCGGTCTTGTCCGCCGCCAGAAGCGCGTCGATGAACGCCTCATACTGCGCGCGGTCCATCGGGCAATTGATATAGGCCTGCTGCTCCTCCTCGGTCTCGCCCTTGTCATAACGCGATTGCAGCCAAGCCTGTGACATGTCGATGCTTTCCGCATAGACAATCGGCGCAATCGCATCAAAGAAGGCAAGCGCTTCGGCCCCCGTGGCGGCACGGATGCTTTCGGCAAGCGCGCCGCTGGTCAGCGGGCCTGTCGCCACAATCCAGTGGCCAGATGAAGGAAGCGTTGTAACCTCATCATATTCAACAGAAATCAATGGGTGCGCCAGCAGCCGCGCCGTCACTGCCTCGGCAAAGGGATCGCGGTCCACGGCCAAAGCGCCGCCCGCCGGCAAGCGATGCGCGCGCGCGGTCTGCATGATGATCCCGCCGGCCGCACCCATTTCCCAATGCAACAGGCCCACGGCATTGCGTTCGTCATCATCCGACCGGAAGGAATTGGAACAGACCATTTCCGCCAGATGCCCGGTGCGATGCGCAAAAGTGCCAACCTTGGGGCGCATTTCGTGGATGACCACGGGCACGCCAGCCTCAGCCGCCTGCCACGCGGCCTCGGACCCGGCCATGCCGCCGCCGATGATATGCAAGGTTTCCATGGGGCGGGATGTATCGCCCCGCTGCGGTCAGATCAAGGCAATGCGTTCACGCTGCGTGGGATCAGGGTAGGGGCGGTAAAGCCCCACGTCCACCCGCGCAATCATGCCGTGCATCTGGTCATAGCGCCGGGTGGCCGCATCATCGGCATTTGCCAGCGCCGAAAAGGCCGTATCCAGTGCCGTCAGCCCCGGAATGGCGATTTCCAGCAGGAAATCCGTGTGTGCGCCAGAGGCGAGGCCGAACTTGCGCCGCATCAGCCGCCATTCGGTGACAAGGCCCTGCGCTTTCAGATGGTCCATCCACGCTGTCGTGGCATGGGCAAAGCCAAGCGCGTGCGCTTCGGGCCGAAGTTCGATCATGCAGTGATACAGGTTCATCATCATCCCCTTTCGGGGCAGTTGACCATGCAAGGCTTACTGCTTGCTTAACGCCATCCGGTGCCGGGCGACAAAAGCCGCAGGATCGCGCACGTCATAGCCAAGCGCCTGCGCCGCATCAAAGAACCCGCGTGCAGGCAGCCCCGCCGCTGACAGCCGCCCCGCGCAAAGCGCTGCCCGCAAGGGGCGGTCGGCGGCGGCATCAATCACCATCAGCGCCTCGAGTGCGGCGGTCAACTCGGCCATCCGCAGGCCCAGATCGCGCGCCAAAGCGCCGTAGGTAATCGTCTGCCCGGCCAACCCAAGGGCTGCAAGGCGCGCCTCAAGCGGGGTCATCGCCCTGTTCGGCCACGCGCGCCACGGACACAACTTCCTCATCCGCGCCCACGTTGAACACGCGCACCCCGCCTGCGCTGCGCGAGCGGAAGGATACCTGATCGACAGGCACGCGGATCGACTGGCCCGTGCTGGTTGCCAGCATGATCTGATCGCTGGCCTCTACCGGGAAGGACGCCACGATCCGCCCGCCACGCGGCCCCGGCGAAATGGCCTTGACGCCCATCCCACCACGGCCTCGCACCGGGTAATCATGGCTGGAGGACAGTTTGCCCGACCCGCCCTTGGTGATCGTCAGGATCAGGTCTTCGGCGGCCGACATCTCACTGTAACGTTCGGTGCTCAGTTGGCCTGCCGAAACGGTTTCCTCTTCATCATCGGCCTCATCCTCGGTCACGCCTGCCATCAGGCGGCGCTGCTTGAGGTAGGCCGCGCGTTCTTCGGGTGTCGCCTCGAAATGCCGGATGATCGCCATGCTGACAACATGGTCGCCCTCTGCCAGCCGGATGCCCCGCACGCCCGTTGACCCCCGCGACTTGAACACGCGGATTTCCTGTGTGGAAAAGCGGATCGCGCGGCCGCCTTCGGTCACCAGCATGATATCGTCATTCTCGTCCGCAATGGCCGCGTTCACCAGCGTCACGCCTTCGGGCAGTTTCATTGCGATCTTGCCGTTGCGCATGACATTGGTGAAATCCGACAAGTCATTCTGGCGCACATCGCCATCTGATGTCGCAAAGACGATCTGCAGGTTTTCCCATTCATCTTCGGGCACATCAACCGGCATCAAGGCCGCAATGGAAACCCCTGATTCAATGGGCAGAATGTTGACCATCGCCTTGCCCTTGGCCGTGCGCCCGGCCAAGGGCAGGCGCCAGGTTTTCATCTTGTAGACCATGCCATTGGTTGTAAAGAACAGCAGCGGCGTATGCGTGTTGGCCACGAACAGCGTGGTCACAACATCGTCTTCCTTGGTCTGCATGCTTGCCAGACCCTTGCCACCGCGGTTCTGGCTGCGGAATTCCGCAAGCGGCGTCCGCTTGATGTAACCGCCACTGGTGATGGTGACGACCATGTCTTCGCGTTCGATCAGGTCTTCGTCTTCCATGTCGCCCGACCAGTCAGCGATTTCCGTCCGGCGCGGCACGGCGAACAGGGCCTTTACCTCGCGCAACTCGTCACTGATGATCGCCATGATCCGGTCGCGGCTGCCCAGAATTTCCAGGTAATCCTTGATCTTGGCTGCCAGTTCCTGCAGCTCGTCCGTCACTTCCTTCACGCCAAGCGCCGTCAGGCGCTGCAGGCGCAGGTCCAGAATCGCGCGGGCCTGGGCCTCGGACAGGTTATAGGTGCCATCATCATTCACCGGATGCGACGGGTCATCGATCAGCTTGATGAAGGGGATGATCTCTCCCGCTGGCCAACGCCGCGTCATCAGACGGTCACGCGCCTCGGCCGGGTCAGCGGATGTGCGGATGGTTGCAACCACCTCATCCACATTCGAAACGGCCACTGCAAGACCGCACAGGATATGGCTGCGTTCGCGTGCCTTGCGCAACTCAAACGCCGTACGATTCGCCACAACTTCTTCGCGGAAGCTGATGAAATAGCTTAGGAAATCACGTAGCGTCAGCTGCTCGGGCCGCCCGCCGTTCAGCGCCAGCATGTTGCAGCCGAAACTTACCTGCATCGGCGTAAAGCGGAACAACTGGTTCAGCACCACATCCGCCGTGGCATCCCGCTTCAGCTCGATCACCACACGCACGCCGATCCGGTCGGATTCGTCCTGAACATGGGAAATGCCTTCGATCTTCTTGTCGCGCACCATTTCGGCGATCGTTTCGATCATCCGTGCCTTGTTCACCTGATAGGGCACTTCGTCGATGATGATGGCCCAGCGGTCCTTGCGGATTTCCTCGATCCGCGTTTTTGCGCGGATGATCACCGACCCGCGCCCTTCCAGATAGGCCTTCCGCGCCCCGGATCGGCCAAGGATCATGGCACCCGTCGGGAAATCCGGGGCGGGGATATACTCCATCAGCCCCTCGGTCGACAGATCCGGGTTTTCGATCAGGGCAAGCGTTCCATCGATCACCTCGCCCAGGTTATGGGGTGGGATACGGGTGGCCATGCCCACGGCAATGCCCTCGGCGCCGTTGACAAGCATGTTCGGAAACCGCGCCGGCAGCACCGTGGGTTCACGATCCTTGCCATCATAATTGTCCTGGAAATCAACGGTTTCCTTATCAATGTCAGCCAAAAGAAAAGCCGCCGGTTTATCCATGCGCACTTCGGTATAGCGCATGGCGGCGGGGTTATCGCCGTCCATCGACCCAAAGTTGCCTTGGCCATCCAGCAGCTTCAGGCTCATCGAAAACGGCTGCGCCATCCGCACCAGTGCGTCGTAGATCGCACTGTCACCATGCGGGTGATATTTCCCCATGACATCGCCCACCGGGCGGGCCGATTTGCGATAGGCCTTGTCATGGCTGTTTCCGGTTTCGTGCATCGCGTAAAGAATGCGCCGATGCACCGGTTTCAGCCCGTCGCGCAGATCCGGAATGGCACGCGACACGATCACGCTCATCGCGTAATCGAGGTAGGCCGTCTTCATTTCATCGACGATATCGACATTCGGCCCGTGAAATCCTGGGCGCTGCGGCATTTCATCCGCGTTTTCAATGTCTTCAGGTGTGTCGTTCATGTAACGGATACCTTCCGGGGCAAACCCCCATATCTTGTTATCCTTCTTTTACACCATCTAGGGATTGCGGTGCAATGGCAGGCTTCCACCCGCTTGGCAGCCAGCGGGGTAGAGTGCCAACATATTGTTTTCATTGAAAAGAAATTTCCCTGTGGCACGATTGGCGGGTTGCCACATGAAAGGAGGCAAGGCATGTCGGGACATGAGACGGAATTGATGCTGCGGGGCTATGGGTTGACCACGGCTGAAATGTTCTACCGGCTACCGGATTATCGCAATGTTCTCAATACCTTCGTCTGGCAGGACTATGACCTTGCGCCGGATTACCCGGTCTTGTTCAAGTTCATCGAGTTCTGGCAGGACAAGATCGAGGGGCCGCTGCATTCGGTGCGCTTTACCCATCGCAAACTGATCGCGCCGGGTGAATGGCGCAATGTCGTGGGGGAGTTCCGGTTGCATTAGCGGTGGATGGGCAGATTGCCCATCCTACTTGGCGCGCAGCAGCATGCCGTACAGATCACGCGGATCATCGGGGTCGGCGATCATGTCAAGCTGGTCGCAAAAGCCGGTTTCCCGAAGCTTGGCCAGAATATAGCGCAGGGCGCTGAAATCCTCGACCGCGAAGCCAACGCTGTCGAACAGTGTGATCTGGCGGGC
>JALOSO010000165.1 GCA_025458385.1 Paracoccaceae bacterium
AGGGGGCAAGTCGCTGAACGCGCAAGGGGCGGAGGTTGGGGCAGGCTTGTTCCTCAGCATCCTCGCCGCAAAAGGTAGTGTCGATTTGAACGACGCTAAGATCAACGGGCCATTGGTGTGCGATGGAGCAGAATTCGATGGCGTCGGAGGCATGGCGCTGAACGCGAACCGTCTATCTGTGAAGGCAGGTTTTTTCTGGCGTGGAGCAAGTGTGTTTCAAGGGGTGGTCTATCTTGCTTCTGCGCATGTCGGCGATCTGACCGATGACCAATTAAGTTGGCCCACAGGCACCGATCAGCTTGTGCTTGACGGCTTTACCTATGACCGGATCGTAGGGGCCTCTACCGATGCCGCCAGCCGTATGTCATGGCTGGAAAACGGCGCAGTCTTTAAGGGCACCTTCTACCCCCAGCCCTACACCCAGCTTGCCAAGGTCCTGTCCGAGATGGGCCATGATCGCGATGCCCGTAAGGTGCTGGAAAAACGTGAGCAGTTGCTGGCTGTGGAGGCGCGCCTTGCACGGTATCGCAAGCCTGATGGGGTCTACCTCTTCCCACTGGAAAGCCCGAAAGAGGACGTGATTTACATCTGGAATTGGGCCACGGATGGGCTTGCGCGTCTCGTCGTTGGTTATGGCTACGCCCCCATGCGCAGCCTTTGGTGGCTTGCTGGGCTGTTCGTCATCGCCACCATCTTCGCCCATTACACATGGCACGAAGGCCAATTCGCCCCCAATTCCGATGTTGTCATCACCTCACCCGGCTGGACAGCCCTTCTGGCCGTGGATTGCATCGGACCCCTGCCTGCAGGCCATACAGACCCCTGCATCCAGAACCCGGCCAAGGCATGGTCTGATGACCCTGCCGCCGGCATGGATTGGGACAGTTTCAACCGCTACGGCTATGCTGCCGATCTGGTCATCCCCATCCTTGATCTTGGCCAGACCGATGCCTGGGCACCCTCCAAGGATCGTGGTGCTTGGGGTTGGTGGCTCTGGTGGCTGCGTTGGGTGCTGTCGGGTGCGGGGTGGATCGTGACTGGCCTTGGTGCTGCCGCCGTAACGGGCATCATCAAGCGGGACCGGGGGTAGCGCCGCAATCCCCTTTCCCTGACCAGCCCACCCGCGTAAGTTCACCCCACCACGACCGGAGGAGTTCATGCCCCCCACCATGCTTGGCATCATCGGCGGCTCTGGTCTTTACCAGATTGACGGCCTGCAGAACCCCGTCTGGACCACCATCCAGACCCCTTGGGGTGATCCGTCTGACGCCATCCTGACCGGCACCCTTTCCGGCCTGCCCGTGGCCTTCCTGCCCCGCCATGGCCGCGGACATGTGCACACGCCCTCGACCGTGCCCTACCGCGCGAATATCGATGCGATGAAGCAGATCGGCGTGACCGACCTGCTGGCCGTCTCTGCCTGCGGATCTCTGCGCAATGACTATGCCCCCGGCGATTTCGTGATCGTCGACCAATACATCGACCGCACCTTTGCGCGCGAGAAATCCTTCTTCGGCCCCGGCTGCGTGGCGCATGTCAGCGTGGCCCACCCCACCTGCCCGCGCCTGTCATCGGCCGCCGCCGCCGCAATCCATGGCCCCCGCGTCCACAGCGGGGCCACCTACCTTGCCATGGAGGGCCCGCAATTCTCTACCCTCGCCGAATCCCGCCTTTACCGCAGTTGGGGGGCTGATCTGATCGGCATGACCGGCATGCCCGAAGCCAAACTCGCCCGCGAGGCCGAGCTTTGTTATGCCTCGGTCGCCATGGTGACCGATTACGATTGCTGGCACGAAGGGCACGGCGCGGTGGATGTGGCACAAGTCATCGCCACCTTGCATGCCAACGCCGATGCCGCGCGCGCCATGATTGTCGCCCTTGCGCAGGCCCTGCCGCCTGACCGCGCGCCTTGCCCGCATGGCTGCGACAGCAGCCTTGACCATGCCATCATGACCGCCCCGGCACAGCGCGACCCCGGCCTTGTGCACAAACTCGCCACCATTGCCGGGCGCGTGCTGTGAAGGCCCTGGTCCTGCTGGCCGCTTTTGCCGCTGCTCCGGCGCTGGCCTCGGACGGGGTGGAAAGCGCGGGGCCCCTTTCAGACGCCGATCTCTTGCGCCTGCTGACCTGTGGCGCTGTGCCCGGCGGGCCTTGCCAGTCTGATCCAGTCATCTGGCCCGACCCCGGCAACCTGACGATCGGCTTTGGCCCCGTTCCTGCCGGCTATCCCGCCGAAAAGGCGGCGATCATCAGCCGCGCCCTTGATGCGGCGATTTTGGCAGTGAACGGCACCGGCACGTCGGTTCATCTGCGCCGGGTGGCGGCAGATGCACGGCCAAACATCGCCTTGCGGCCGACGCTGTTTTTCGAGAATGACCGCGTGACGGATGAGCCGGGCGTCGAAGACGGGGCGCAGATCGGTGCGGGTTACGTCTATGTCTACTGGAATGCCAGCAATGCGATGACCAAAGGCACGATCCTGATTGCACAGGATATCTGGCCGGGCGAGATTGACTCGATCGTGCTGGAAGAGGTCAGCCAATCACTGGGCTTTCTCTATGATATCGAGAACCCCGATTATGAGGGGGTTTCGATCTTTGCCCAGAACAGCAATTCCGTCACTACGCTGACAGGGCAGGATGCCGCTGTCTTGCGCCTGTATTACCCAAAGTGAGGGCATGATGAAAAAGACCGTCAAAGACTATATCCGCACCATCGTGGACTTCCCGCATGAAGGCATCCTGTTCCGCGATGTGACAACGCTGTTTGCTGATCCGCGCGGGTTTCGGATGTGTGTGGACCAGTTGCTGGCGCCCTATGCGGGCCTGCGGATTGACAAGGTGGCGGGGCTGGAGGCGCGGGGGTTCATTCTGGGCGGGGCGGTGGCGCATCAGCTGTCCACGGGCTTTGTCCCGATCCGCAAGAAGGGAAAGCTGCCGGGGCGCACGATCGCGCAGGATTACCAGCTGGAATACGGCGAGGCAGTCATGGAAGTGCATGATGATGCGATGAAGCCGGGTGAAAAGGTGCTGCTGGTGGATGATCTGCTGGCCACGGGTGGCACGGCTGCGGCGGGCATCAGCCTGATCGAACGGCTGGGGGCCGAAGTGGTGGGCTGCGCGTTTGTGGTCGATCTGCCCGATCTGGGCGGGCGTAAAAAGCTGGAAGGCATGGGGATGGAAGTGCATGCGCTCTGCGCGTTTGAGGGGTTGTAAACCGCATCGGGCCGCTCATCCCTCCCGTCTGGTCGGTCTTCGCTTGTGATCCAGCGATGAGCGACCGAAGGGGAGCGAAGAGCGCCCGCTTCAGATCACCCTTCCCTCTTCCATCCGCACCACCCGGTCTGCCAACGCCTCTACTTCCGCTGCACTATGCGTCACATAAAGGATCGGCACATCCTTGATCCCCGCGATCAGCGGCAGGATCTCGGCCTTGCGGGCGGCATCCAGCGCCGCCAGGGGTTCATCCATCAGCAGCATCCGCGGCTGCGCCAGCAAGGCCCGCCCAAGCGCCACCCTTTGCCGCTCGCCGCCTGACAAATCCCTTGGCCGCCGCGCCAGCAGATGCGCGATCCCAAGGCTGGCCGCCACCCCTGCCACATCCGCGGCAATCCCCAGCATCCGCGCGCCGTAGCCAAGGTTCTGCGCCACGCTCAGATGCGGAAACAACCGCGCCTCCTGGAACACCACGCCCATGCGCCGCTGATGCATGGGCACGAACACCCCCGCCCCTTGCAACACCCGCCCATCAAACCGCACCTCACCCGCATTGGCCCGCACAAGGCCCGCGACCACCCCCAAAACAGTGCTTTTCCCTGCCCCCGAAGGCCCGATCAGGGCCGTCACCCCCGGCCCCGCCGCAAATGCGACGTCCAAGGCAAACGCCCCGAACCGATGCTGGACCGCGACCTCCAGCATCATGCGCCCCGCACCCGCCGCGCCACGCGCAGGCTTAGCCATTCTGATGCCAGCACGGCCACCACTGCCACGGCCACCGACACCGCCACCAGCCGCAAGGCCGCAGTTTCACCCCCCGGCACCTGCAGCGCCTCGTAAATCGCTGTCGGCACCGTCTGGGTCTGCCCCGGAATAGAGGCGACAAAGGTGATCGTCGCCCCGAACTCGCCCATCGCCTTGGCAAAGGCCAGCACGGCCCCCGCCAGCACCCCCGGCAGCGCAAGCGGCAGCGTCACCGTCCACCAGACCCGCAGAGGCGATGCGCCCAAAGTCCCCGCCGCATCCTCGATCTTGCGATCCACCGCCTCGATCGACAGGCGGATCGCCCGCACCATCAGCGGAAACGCCATCACGGCTGCCGCCAGTGCCGCCCCCATCCACTGAAACGCAAAGGTAAAGCCCGTCACCTGGTACAGCCACCCGCCCACCACCCCATTGCGCCCGAATGTCACCAGCAAAAGGTATCCCGTCACCACGGGCGGCAGGATCAGCGGCAGCAACACCAGCGCATTCAACAGGCCCTTGCCCGGAAACGACCAGCGCGCCAGCGCATGCCCCACCAGCAGCCCAAAGGGCAGGCTGCACAGCGTGGCCCAGAACGCCACTTTCAGCGAAAGCCACAGCGCCACCCATTCGCCTGCTGTCAGCCAGTCACTCACCGCAGGGAAAACCCGTTGGCCAGAAACACCGCATCCGCCGCCGGGGCCTGCAAGGCCGCCAGAAACGCCTCTGCCGCAGGCCCTGCCTGTGCTGTCAGGGCCGCAGGGTAAATGATCTCTGGATGGCTGCCTTCGGGAAAGGTCGCAACCACCGCCACCCCCGGTTCGGCCACCGCGTCCGATGCGTAAACCACGCCAAGGGCTGCCTCACCCCGCGCCACAAAGGCCAGCGCCACCCGCACGTTTTCCGACTGCACCACCTGCCCCGCAACCGCCGCCCAGAGGCCAAGGCTTTCCAGCGCCGCCTTGCCGTATTGGCCTGCGGGAACCGAATCCACAAAGGCCATGGACAGTTTGCCATCCCCCAGTTGCGCCGGCAAATCCGCCAGTACCACGGGATCGGCCCCCGCCTGCCCGACCAGAACCAGCGTGTTGCCCAGCAAGTCCACCCGGCTGCCCTCGGCCATCACACCCGCCGCCATCACATCATCCATCCACGGCTCTGACGCCGAGATGAACATGTCCGCAGGCGCGCCTGCGATGATCTGCTTGGCCAGTGTCGCGGTGCCGCCATAGCTGATGGTCACCGTGTGACCCGTCTCGGCACTCCATATCTCCGCAATCGGGTCCAAGGCCGACTTCAGGCTCGCCGCGGCGAAAACCGTCACGGCATCCGCCATCGCGGGCACTGGCAAAAGCAAAGCAAGGATCAGAGCGCGCATCGGTTCTCTCGATATGTTGCGCCGAACATATCCCCGCTGCCCCACGGGGCAAGCGTTATTTCTGGCCGGCCATATCCGCCAGCAACCCACGCAGGCTGGCAAGGTCCGCCTCGGACCCCGCACGCAGCCGCGCCTCGATCCGCCGGTAATGATCCAGCACCGCAACGCCTGTCTCGGTCAGCTGCGCGCCGCCCCCCTTGGCGCCGCCCCGCGCCGTGGTCACCACCGGCTCACGGAAGGTCGCGTTCAGCGTCTCGACCAGCCCCCAGGCGCGCTTGTAACTCATCCCCATGGCTGCGCCCGCTGCCGTGATCGACCCGGTTTCGCGGATATGATCCAGCAAATCGGCCTTTCCCGGCCCCAGCATCGCGTTGGAACCGAAAAGTATGCGCAGGCGCAGTCTTGTGTCATCTGTCATGCCGCGCAGTCTTTCCTGACGCGGCCTTGCTGACAAGACCCCTCAGCCATGCCGGCTGCGATGGCCGATCTGATAGTAATTGCCGGTCTGCGTCGCAAGGAATGGATTGAGCGGGATGCTTTCCTGTTTCAGGAACCCCTGTTGCGGCAACTGGCCCGCCCGCACCATCTCGATCACCGCCACGACCGAGGCCGATGTTGTCCAGGCAATCGCCGTGCGGTTCTTGCCCGCAATATCCAGCGGATAATAGGCGCGCACGAATTCCTTGCGGCGCAGGGCCCCGCCGGTCTGCCCTTCCGCCGCCACATGCACATAAACCACATCCGCATCCACCGGTGGCTTGGCGTTGGTCAGAATGCGCCCCGCATCTGCGCGGTTTTCGCGCATCAGCAGTTCGTGAAAGAAAAAGTTCATCAGCGCCACATGCCCCGGATAGCGCATCGTCTTGTAGTCCAGATTCTCGATCCGGTCGGCATAGGTTTCGCACATCGTGCCCAAGCCCCCGCTTGTCGTGAAGGCCTCAAGCTGCATGCCATCGATGTAGATCGTCTCGGTCCACTCCATCGCCGAAACCGTCTTCAGCACGCCTTCCTCGATCACCTCACAATCATTCAGATATTCGTTCACCACGCCTTCGGGCGACCAGTTGAAGGCATAGCCCAAAAGGCCCGTCGGGTTCTGCGGCAAGGCCCCCACGCGCAGCTTGATTGACCGGACCCGGTCAAACTGCTCGGCCAGATGTGCGCCGACAATGCCCACGAAACCCGGTGCCAGCCCGCATTGCGGCGCCATCACGCCCTTGGCCGTCTTGGCCAATGCGCGGATGTGTCTGGTGGTGGGCACATCTTCGGTCAGGTCGAAATAGTGCAGACCCAAGGCATGTGCCACCGAGGATACCCCGATGTTCAGATGGTAGGGCAGGCAGGACAGCACCGCCTGTTGCCCCGTCAGTGCGGCCTTCACAGCATCGGCATTTGCCAGATCAACCGCCTGGGTTGCAAAGCCCGCCCCCGCGGATTCGGCTGGCGGCTTTGCATCCAGCCCGGTGACCGTGAACCCCGCCCCTGCAAGCAATTCCGCCGCCAGATGCCCCACCTTGCCCAAGCCCAGAACTGCGATGCGATTGAATGACATGACCTGCCCCCCC